>NZ_JANSHM010000037.1:0-28476 GCF_047461635.1 Synechococcus sp. W55.2
CTGAACGAGTTACTTGTCAAGGTTCTGGGGCGCCGGGGCTGGGTGGCCTTGTGGCGCTTTACTACCCTATCCCCACCACCACCCCCACGTCAAGTCCTACTAACCTTTTTTTGGGAAGGCCGAAGGGATCCGGATCCACCGCTAGACTGTTGAAGTGAGCTTAGTTTGGGTCAGACGGGTTTATGGGGATTGTGATTGGGGCTGCTGCTCCTGACTTTAGCTTGCCTGCGGTGGGGAAAGGGATCCAGAAGGGAGCCCGGATCTCGTTGGCGGCTTACCGGGGCAAGAGCAAGGTGTTGCTGGCTTTTTACCCGGCGGACTTTTCCCCGGTGTGCACGAGCGAGATGCGTTGCTTTCGGGAGGATTGGGAAGCTTTCCGGGCCGCGGGCTGCGAGATCTTGGGGATCAGCAGCGATCCCCTCTCCAGGCACCAAGCCTTTGCCGAGCAGCTTAAGCTGGAGTTTCCTTTGCTGAGCGATGTGGACAGAACCGTGAGCCAGCAGTACGGGGTGGACAGCCTGCTGGGGACGCGGCGGGCCTATTTTTTGGTGGATAGCCAAGGGATCCTACGCTACCAGCATGTGGAGTGGCTGCCCTTGTTCAAGCGAGACAACCGGGAGCTGCTGGAGGCCGTGAGGGCGATTAGCTAAACGGGGGATCCTCTGGGGTGGGCCAGAGAACCCGTTGCGGCTGTCCGGTGTCCGGCAGGGAGAGGGGAGTGTGGCCAAGGGGCTCCAGAAGCCAGCTACGCTGGGGCGGGCTCCAGTTGCCCTGGCGGGCCTCGATCTCCAGAATGAGCTGGCCATTTTGCTGTCGCAAGCGGAAGAGGGTGGTGGCCCAGGCTCCTGCTCGATGGGCGAGGGTTTCCCCGTCGTCTTCGTAGAGGGTGAAGCTGCCGTTGCCGGGGTAGAGTTTGAGGTGCGGTTGGTCACGGCGCAGGTGGGCGGTGGACGGGCAGGGGGGAGCTAAAGGCAGAACGGAGCCACCCCGCACAAACAGCGGCAGTTGTTCGAGAGGGGCAGGGACGAGAATGTAGCGGGGGCCGGTGTGGGCCTGACCTGTCCACCAATCAAACCAAGTGCCCTGGGGTAGGTAAACAGCGCGGCACCGCACGCCAGGCCGAACCACAGGGGCAGCTAGGAGGGCGGATCCCAGCATGGCTTGATCTGAGATCTCGTAGGTTTGCGGATCGTCGGGAAACTCGTAGAGAAGGGGGCGCAAGATGGGGGATCCGGTTTGGCTGGACTCCCAAAAGAGGCTGTAGAGGTAGGGCAGCAGCTGGTAACGCAACTGAATGGCCTGCCGGCAGATGGTTTCCACTTCGAGGCCAAAGCTCCAGGGCTCGTGGGGGCGGGTGCCCAGGGCGCTGTGGCCGCGCATGAGGGGGTAAAGAATTCCCATTTGCATCCAACGGGCAAACAGCTCGGGAGTGGCATTGCCACCGAAGCCGCCGATGTCCGCGCCGACAAAGCTAACTCCCGACAGGCCCAGGTTTAGGAGCATGGGCAGGGACATCTCCAGGTGTTCCCAGGAGGATTGGTTGTCGCCTGTCCAGACGGCAGCCCAGCGCTGGATCCCAGCAAAGCCGGAGCGAGTCAGCACGAAGGGGCGCCGGTTGGGGTTGAGCTGTTCCAAGCCTTCACGGGAAGCGCGTGTCATCAGCAGGCCGTACAGGTTGTGAACTTCGGCGTGGGTGGTGGGTTCGTCGGGTGGGCCTTGGGGGGCATCGAGGGGGATATCGACGATCTGGCCGCCGTCTCCAAAGGGGCGGTCGTTGAGGGCCGGCTCGTTCATGTCGTTCCAGATGCCATCCACACCGGCTTGGGTGAGAACCCGTTGCCAGGATCCCCACCACTGCCGCACTCCGGGGCGCAAGAAGTCGGGAAAGAGGACTTTGCCTGGCCAAACGTAGCCATGGAAGAGGTGGCCGTCGGCGCGGCGGATAAAGAAATCCTGGGCCAAGCCCTCGTCGAAGACGGCGTAGTCGGCTTCGGGCTCGAACTTGACGCCGGGATCCACAATGGCTACCACCCGGAAGCCAGCCTCGTGGAGTTGGGCCATGAGCCGGGCCGGTTCGGGGAAGCGGCGGGGATCCCAGGTGAAGACGCGGTAGCCGCGCATGTAGTCGATATCCAAGTAAATGACGTCGCAGGGGATCTGCCGCTGGCGAAATTGCTGCGCAACGGTTTGAACCTGGGCGGCGCTGGCGTAGCTCCAGCGGCACTGTTGGTAGCCCAAGGCCCAGAGGGGAGGAAGGGGAGGCCGCCCAGTGAGTTGGGTGTAGGTCTCGAGCACCAAGGCCGGGGTGGGGCCGTAGATCAGGTAGTAATCCAGCTCGGGGGCGCGCACCTCGATGGCCCACTGCTCGGGATCGATCTGGCCCAGGTCGAACTGGCTCCAGTGGGTGCAGTGCAGGAAGAGCCCGTAGCAGAGGTTGGGGCGAAGAAACAGGGCGAAGGGAATGGCCTGGTAGAGATTGTCGCTGTGGGCGTCGTAGTTCCAGCAGTCGCGAGTCCAGTGGCTGTAGCGCCGACCCCGTTTGTTGAGTAGCCCCGCCCGTTCCCCTAGGCCATAGATGTGCTCGGCAGGGTGGAGGTGTTTGACCAGGCGGATGCTATCGGATCCCCAGGTAAGCCCAGAGGAGACATCGGCGCAAAACTCTTGCCCTTGAGAGTCTTGAAAACTGAACCGGAGGGGATCCCGATCGATCTGAACTTGCACCTGGGAGGTGGACAGGTGGATTTGGGTGGAGCTTTCCTGCAGTTCAAAGGGAGCCGGCGGCCACTCTTCATCGGCTGGAGCCACATCCCAGGAACGACGGGGCAAAAACGCTCCGCTGGGGCTAAAGCGCAGCCGAAACAGACGGGGGGTGAGCACCTGCATAGACCAGCGGCCCTGGGCACAGATGAGGTGGATCCCTCTGGAGTGGGGCTGGAGCTGCTGCAGGGATCCACAAGTTTGCCTTTGGGGTGGGCGGGCGGGGAATTGGCCATTCGCGCCCGCGGGATCGAGTCCCAAGATCTCGCCAGGTTCCAGCATGCTTTGGAGACAGATTGCTGCTCTCAAGGCTAGCCTATGGCCGGGAGGGGACAGGGGGTTGCCCACTCTGGTCCGCAGTGGGTTTTACCCTCATCGGTACCCATCTCCAGAAGAGCAGCGGTAATAATCGACTAGCTCAGACCCCAGAATCCATCGCGAAAACGAGGCGGCAATGGCCATGAGGATCCCGGCGATCAAGCTTCTCTCCTCACTGCTGCTTTTTGGGGGGGTGTCCGTCCCCGCTGTCGTGGCGGCCTACCCGGTCAGCCCGGAGATGGTGATGACCCTGCAACAGGGGGATCATGCCCAAGCCTTGCCCAGGACCAGAACGGAGCAAGCGTTTCGGGTGGTTACTTTGGCCCAGGGTTTGGAGCACCCTTGGGGGATGGCCTTTTTGCCGGATGGAACTCTCTTGGTTACCGAACGCCCAGGGCGGCTGCGCCGGGTTACCGACCAGGGGTTGGATCCCCAGCCCATAGCCGGTGTGCCCGAGGTGTTTGCCCAGGGGCAGGGGGGCCTGCTGGACATCGCCTTGCACCCTAATTACGCGGAGAACGGCTGGATTTACCTGTCCTATGCCGCTCCTGGGCCGGGCGGCGGGGGAACCCGAGTGGCGCGGGCCCGCTTGGGGGAGAAGGGACTCCAGGATCTGGAGGTGATTTTCGACATGGAGCGCAAGACCCCCGCTCAACAGCACTTTGGCTCCCGCCTGGCCTTTGATGAACAGGGATTCCTCTACATCAGCACCGGAGACCGGGGAGAACGGGATCGAGCCCAAGATTTGGGGGATTCTGCCGGTAAAGTGTTGCGCATTACGGATGCGGGCGGGATCCCGGCGGACAACCCATTTGTCGGCCAAGCAGGGGCTTTGCCGGAAACTTTTACCTATGGCCACCGCAACATTCAGGGAATGGCCCGCCACCCTGAAACAGGGGCAATTTGGTCCCATGAACATGGGCCGCAGGGTGGGGACGAGATCAACATCTTGGCCCCCGGCGTCAACTACGGCTGGCCCCTAATCACCCACGGTCGAGAATATACGGGAGAACCCGTCGGCCAAGGACTGGCGGCAGCTCCCGGCTTGGCTTCCCCTCTGCTGCACTGGACGCCCTCTATCGCTCCTTCTGGCATGACTTTCTACACGGGAGAGGCTTTCCCAGAATGGCGGGGCAACCTGTTTGTGGGGGCGCTGGCCGGGCAACACCTGGCGCGCTTGGTACTGGATGGAGAGCGGGTGGTGGCGGAAGAGCGCCTGCTGGAAGGGGCGGTGGGTCGCATTCGCGATGTGCGGCAGGGGCCGGATGGCTTGCTCTACCTGTTGACCGATGCCCCCAGTGGATCCCTGCTGCGCCTGGAGCCAGCACCCTGAAGGCATCGGCTTAGGAGATGACGGAAACTATCCTGCTCCCGCTGGGCAGCTCTTTGGCGGGACAGGGACTTTCCCCAGAGTAGGGCCTGGGAACTCAAAAGCTGAGGCTCTCCCAGGAGACGTTAATGTCTTCCAAAAGCAGCGACTTGTTGTAAATCTGCAGGATGATCAACAGGAAGACAGCAAATAGGGCCATGAAGACCGCCATCAGGGGCGTGGTGCCCCAGCCGGGAGCCACTTTACCGTATTCCGAGTTGAGGGGACGCAGCAGATCGCCCAGTCTGGTACGAATGGCCATAGGTTCTCGCAGTAAGTTAGGAACAGAACACATTGATGAAGTCGAAGATGACCAACCCGGGCGGTGGATCCTTGGTGCTCGGCACCGCCCAGACAGCCACCCCATTAAAATCACGCTATCAGAATCTGGCCAACCCCTTTTGCCTTGAGCAATGAATTGTAAACTTGTGTAATACTGTAGTCGAACGCTCTCAGGATCTGAGGACTCAGACTTAGATATGGAACCCACCTTTTCCCTGATTGTGGCGATTGCGGCAGTTACCATCTGCATCACTGCGTTTGCCATCTACACGGCCTTTGGCCCCCCTTCCAAGGACTTGCAGGATCCCTACGAGATGCACGAGGATTAAGGCCTGTCGTTGGGATATCTGGGTAAATGTCTGCTCGGTTGACCCCCCGTCTCTCCTTTCACAAGTACCAGGGGTTGGGGAACGATTTTATCTTGGTGGACAACCGCTGGCAGTCTCAACCCTGCTTGAGCCCGGAAGAGGCCGTCGCCCTTTGCAATCGCCGCTTTGGGGTAGGAGCCGATGGGGTTATCTTCCTGCTGCCGGGGCAGGAGGGGGCAGATTTCAGCATGCGCCTCTTCAACAGCGACGGTTCCGAGGCGGAGATGTGCGGCAATGGGATCCGCTGTTTGGCCCGCTTTCTGCAGGACTTGGGGATCCCAGGTCGGGATGGCGCCTACCAGATCCACACCTTGGCGGGACGGATCGTGCCGCAGGTGCGGGCAGATGGGCTGGTCACAGTGGACATGGGGATCCCTCGCCTTTTGGCCAAGCAGATCCCCACCACCTTGGTCGAACCGGATGAGAAGGTCATTCGGCAGCCGCTTGCAGTGGCCGGGCGAGAGTGGCGGGTGACGGCGGTGAGCATGGGCAACCCCCATTGTGTGGTCTTCCTGGAAGAAGAGGGATCCCTGGAGGAGCTGGACTTGGCAGCTGTGGGCCCCCTGTTTGAGCATCATCCGGCCTTTCCTGAGCGCACCAACACCGAATTTGTGCAGGTGCTCAGCCCGACTCGTCTGCGCCTACGGGTTTGGGAGCGGGGAGCAGGGGCAACGCTGGCTTGTGGGACGGGTGCCTGTGCTGTTTTGGTGGCTGCTGTTTTGGAGGAGCGCGCAGAATCGCAAGCTACAGTAGAACTGCCGGGAGGAAATCTGGAAATTCGCTGGGATCCGAGCACACAGCACGTGTGGATGACCGGCCCTGCCCTACACGTCTTCAGCGGCACCACTGCCGGTTGAGAACTAGGCTCCCAGACCCAACAGGAGGATGGCCAGGAGGCCGAGGATCCCATAGGCAACGCTCCAGCCCTGCCGCCAGATCAGCGCCACTGCCAGGCCCAATAAGACCAAGCCTAAGCCCAGGCCAAGGCGGAGAAATAGAGGGTGTACAAACTGGCTGAGGGAGCGTTTGAGCCAGGGGAAGATCACCCCCAAGGCGAAGGCCAGTCCTACGGGGATCCAATCGATCCAACCTGTCTGCTCCCAGCCCCCCAACAGGTAAAAGCCGCCCAGACAAAGGCCCAGGCAGAAAAACAGCACCCGCATGCCGGGATAGTCTTGTCGATAGTTGAAAGCAAGGCTTCGGAGCTCCTTGGGGTGGGCCAAGACCAATGGCTCTACAGCAAAGCTTTCGCTCCACTCCGGCGCTTCTTCAGTTTGTCCGCGGCACCAAAGGTAAACGTTGACCTTGCGCAACCCTTGCAGCAGAGAGGCTTCCACCGCACTGCGCACCACCTCCATCACCTGCAGGGTATCCACCACATCGCCCGGCAGCCGTTCCAGCAGCACGTTGAGAACAGGCCCCTTCAGCTCGGCTCGGCCAAACAGCCGCAAGTTGGCAAGCTTGTAATCGAGGATTTGGTTCAAGATTTTGAGCTGGCGGCGCATGGGATCCCGTAAACAGTGAACCGTCGTTCGAATGGTTGACTTCAAGCTTCAACATGACCGGTATGACCAGTCTAATGGCTTGGGCCAGAGCAGCAGAGGAGAGGCGTTGCCGGTGTGAAAGGGAAGTGGGACTATCCCATGAGGGTGCGAATGCACCGGCGAATGCTGAGGTTGGATTGCTCCAAGTCGGCAAATCCGCTCAGAAGAGTTCCCTGGCCGTCCAACAGCAACAAAACAGCCTGGCGGCGAAAATTGATCCCAGGCAAAGCTGCAGCGGCTATTTCTTGCAGCTTCTGGATGGTTGCTCCCTCAAAATCGACCGAGACATACACAAACGGAGAAACCAGGCGGGGATCCGTCGGTACACTCTCCCGGATGGCCTGCAAAACCAAGTGGCGCACCAGCAGCAGCCCCCTGCCATCCACCAGCACGATCTGGCGCAGCCGAGGGTTTTGCCCAAACTCCAGGGCCAAACTTTTGGAGAGGGCTTCCGATTGCGAGCGGGTTTGGCTGTTGGTCAAGATCAACGCTTGAATGCCCTCATACCGACTTAGGTCAAGCCGATCCCCAGAAACGCTTTCCACCTTGAGGTCAAGAGATGTTTTGGGGTTGCCGTTGCTGGGGCAGTTGCCAGCTTGGGCGGGATCGAACGCACCTTGAGAAAGCAGGGCAAGGGTGGCAAACCCCAAAGCCACAAGTCTCTTTTGAACGCAAAGCCAGCAGCGGTTAGCCGGGGCACAGCAGCAGGACAGCACTCGGTTCATGGCGGGGAGCTCTGGAGCGGGCCGGCCAAATCTTAACCGATCTTCATCTTTGGTGCTCCAAAATGCCCTCTGGGCTTCTCATCCCCATTGGGTTGGTGCCCATAATGGAAGGCAGTTTCTGGTTTGCTGGCCATGACTCACGCCTCTTTGCTGGATGCCCTCAACCCTTCTCAACGGCAAGCGGTGCAACACTTTTGTGGCCCGCTGCTGGTGGTGGCGGGGGCAGGTTCCGGCAAGACGCGCGCCCTCACCCACCGCATTGCCTACCTGGTTCGCCACTATCGGGTGGATCCAGGAGAAATTTTGGCCGTGACCTTCACCAACAAGGCCGCCCGTGAGATGAAAGAGCGCATTGAGCAGCTCTTTGCCGAACAAGAAGCTCAAGAACAATTTGGGATCCCCTTAGAGGAATTGGAGCCGGCCCAGGCAACGCGACTAAAATCTGCTGTTTACCACCGCTGGATTAAGCCTCTTTGGATTGGCACGTTCCACAGCTTATTTGCCCAGATCCTGCGCCTGGAGATCGAAAAATATCAGGATCCCAAGGGGCGCAAGTGGACTCGCCACTTCTCGATCTTCGATGAATCAGATGCCCAATCTCTGGTGAAGGAGATTGTAACCAAGCAACTGAACTTGGATGAGCGCAAGTTTGACCCAAGGTCGGTACGCTACGCCATTAGCAATGCCAAAAACCAAGGTTGGACTCCTGCCGACCTGGAGCGCAATCAGCCCAACTTCCGTGGCCGTACCATCGCCCAAGTTTACGAAATCTATGAAGACCAACTGGCAGCCAACAATGCTCTGGACTTTGATAACTTGATTTGGATACCAGTGCAGCTTTTTCGACAAAACGAGCAGGTGTTGGCTTACTGGCACCAACGATTTCGACACATTTTGGTGGATGAATACCAAGACACCAACCGCACTCAGTATGAGTTGATTCGTCTGTTGGCCACCAACGGCGAGACCTGCAGATCTCGGTTGGATTGGAGAAACCGATCGATCTTTGTGGTGGGAGATGCCGATCAAAGCATCTATCGGTTTCGCGGGGCAGATTTTACCATTTTGCTGGAGTTTCAAGAGACCTTTGGAGATGGTCTCCCGGATGATGATACCCGCACCATGATCAAGCTGGAGGAGAACTATCGCTCTACAGCTACCATTCTGCAGGCAGCTAACGCTCTCATCGAGAAAAATACAGAGCGCATTGATAAAGTTCTCAGGCCAACCCGTCAGCAAGGAAATCCGATTCTTCTTCATCAGGCGGATGATGAGATTGCAGAGGCCGAGTTTGTCGTCAATACCATCCGACGATTACACGGCCAAAATGCCAATGCTTTTTCCTGGGGAGATTTTGCCATTCTCTACCGCACCAACGCTCAATCCCGTCCTTTTGAAGAGGTCTTGCTGCGGTGGGGGATCCCTTACACCGTGGTGGGCGGACTGCGATTTTACGACCGCAAAGAAATTAAGGATGTCCTAGCCTATTTACGGGTTGTGGCCAACCCTGCCGACTCCTTTAGCCTGCTGCGAATTATTAACGTGCCGCGCCGTGGCATTGGCAAATCCACCCTGGACAAGCTGACCGAAGCGGCGGCTGCTCTAAACGTGCCTTTGTGGGCAATTCTCAGCGACGAAACCTCTGTAAGTAGCTTGGTGGGTCGTTTGGCTAGGCCTGTCATTCAGTTTGCTCAGTTGATTCAGCACTGGCATCGACAGGCTTCTCAAACCTCAGCCGCCACCCTTATCGAAGGGCTGCTGCGGGATTCCGGTTATTTGGAGGATCTCAAGGCGCAGGGTACAGACGAAGCCGAAGAAAGAGCGGCCAACGTGATGGAACTTTACAATGCCGCTCGCCAATTCGAGGAAGAACAGGAGGATCCCAGCCTTGAGGCTTTTTTGAGCAATGTGTCTTTGGCTTCCGACTTGGACAACCTTCAGGAAGGCGCTGAGAAAGTTTCGCTAATGACGTTGCACTCTTCCAAAGGTTTGGAGTTTCCTGTTGTGTTCTTGGTGGGGGTGGAACAGGGTCTATTTCCCAATTTCCGGGCTTTGGAGGATCCCGCTGCTTTGGAAGAAGAGCGACGCCTTTGCTACGTGGGCATTACCCGTGCCCGTGAGCAGTTGTATATCAGCCACGCCAGGGAAAGGATGCTCTACGGCAACCGCGAACCAGCTATTCCTTCGGTATTTTTAAGTGAACTGCCCCAAGAGTTAATCGAATTCGACGGACGCGGAGCCGTTTCTCGACAGCTCTCCCACGGCAGTGGATTGTCCCTTTCAGATGCACCCAAGGCCAGGCCCAATCGCCGCCAAAGCCGTTCAGAACAGTGGGCGATTGGAGATCGTTTGCAACATCCCCAATTCGGACAAGGCCAGATTACCCATGTGTTCGGCAGTGGTGAACGGGTCACGATTGCGGTGAGGTTTCCCGCTATCGGTCAACAGAAAATCTTGGATCCCCGTATCGCTCCTATTCAAAAGCTTAGCTAGGCGGCTGAACTCGGAAGGGCTCCAGCGATGAAGAGAGGCAAAGGGAAGTGCTGTAGAAGTCCGTAGCTCATTCGAGATTGCCTTGCCGTTGACGTCGTTGGTGATCCCTTGCTTTATATGTGTTTGCTTTATATGTGTTGCTGCACGACGGGGAAAGCAAAACCTCAGCTCCCCCTTTCCCTGATTTGACCGTTGCCCAACCCTCGACCTTACCTCTGCCCCCTCGTCACTAATTGCTTGTAATTGCTTGACTACCCGGTCTTGGGATCCCTCGCCAGGCTTAACCCAGTCGGCTGGGACTGAGTTGTCTCGGCTCTGTCCGGTACCAGGCGCAGGGGCGGGCCAAAGCGGCCAACCGCTATGGTGTTGTGCAAAGCCGGGATCTGGCGGATGGATCCCTGGCGTAGGCAGCGGTGCAAACGGCGCAGCAGAAACAGGTCGGCTTCGGAGCACTCCTCTCGGAATAGCCTCACGTTGAGTTCGTGTTCCTGAGCAGCAGTGAGCAGACCGGTCATCATGGCGGTTTGAATGATCTGCTGCACGGTCACGGTCGTCGCTTCATCCATAGGTTTATGCGGTTGGATTGAGACCTTTTGCTGCTCTTATTCTCGATAAATCCCCCTGATATTTACTCCGCCAAATAGCGGATTCGATATGCGCGCTTTGTCATCTTTCCCAATGTTCAGGAAATAGGGCTTTCCAGGTATCCATTGACTTTCTGATCCATCCAGATCCTATTCAGGCGAAAAGCTTGAAATCCTTGCTTCACAAGCCTTTCCAATCGAAGTGGGAGTAGAGCCAACAATTGGATACGTAGGGATCCCATCCTCACCGCAGTACAAAACTAGACTCAACAATGAGTTGATTGAACTGGCCAAAGCGGTGCTGATCCCATGATTTTCCGGGCTGTTGTTTGAGTCTGTAAACAGATATCTGTGGCAATACGGAACTGAGAAGCGATGTTCGTCACCGACAAATGGCGTAGGGTTGCTCGGCTTTTTGTCTGTACCTTGTCGGCAACGCAGGCATAGAGGATGAGCACCAGCTTTGTGTTAGTGTGGGGGCATTCTGTAGTGGCGATTGGCCGTGTCGGAAACTCCACAAACAGTCGGCTGTGCTGCCCCTCTGGGCTGCTGTGGCTGCGGCTGTCTGGGCCTACTGGCGGTGCTGGGCTTGGGGCTGGCGGGGGCAGGGATCCTGATCTGGAATGGGATCCGCACTTCGGGTGCCTATCGCACCTACCAGTTGGCGGTGGAGCAGCTCGAACAAAATGCCGTGGTGGTGGAACGTTTGGGAGAGCCCCTGAGGCCGGGATGGCCCTCGCGGCTGCGCTTTCAGGAAGATGAGGAAGCGGGCTGGGTGTGTCTGTCTTTTTTGATTACAGGGGCCCAGCGCACCGGCGATGTGGTGGTGGAATCGGAGCGGGGCATGGCCGGCTCGGCATGGCAGTTGCGCCATCTGCAAGTGAAAGTTGACGGGGATCCGCAGGCCATTCAGGTCATCGAGGGGGAATCTCGGTGTGAAAAGGAAGAGTCGGATGGAGAAGCCCTGCCCCTGCAGCCAGAAGGCGACATCTAGGTAGCCGGATATGCTCAGCCGCGGGTAGAGTCAAAAGGACTCCGTCCCGCTGACGCGAACGGTTGTGGCCTTGTTGGATCCCTATGCGGTCGCTCCCTTACCTGCGCTTGCTGCTGCTGTTGGCGCTGTTGGCCTCGTTCACCGGGCTGATCGTCTGGCTGATCCAATCGTTTCTCGATCTGTACTACGCCACCCGCTACCACCCGATTTTGGGGGGGCTGTTGATTGGGGTGCTGGTGCTGCTGCTGCTGGTGTTTTTGGCCGCTGCCATCTACTACTTGTTTCTGTTTCGCCAACCCGCCCCCAGCAGGAGACCCCCTGCCTTGCCGGAGACGGCTTTGGAAAAGCGGAAAGCGGCGCAACAGAACTTGGCTCAACTGGAGGCGCAGCTAGCGCAAATCCAGGATGAAGTGGCGCGGGCAGCGCTGGCGGAGCGGTCGGCTCTGCTGGCCCAACAGTTGGCCCAGCCCCAGCTGAAGGTGGTGGTCTTCGGCACTGGGTCGGCGGGCAAGACTTCTTTGGTCAACGCGCTGCTGGGGCGGCGGGCGGGGGCGGTGGCGGCCACTCTGGGCACCACCCAGGCGGTGGCTTGTTACGATTGGAACTTGCCTGGGATCCCGCAGCCGGTGCAGATCCTGGATTGCCCCGGCATTTTGGAGATCGGCCCGGCAGGGGTGATGCGGGAACAGGAGGCGCAAGCCCAAGCCCAAGCTGCCGATCTGCTGCTGGTGGTGGTGGATGGGGATCTGCGCCAGTCAGAGGTGGATCCCTTGCGCCGGTTGATCGCCCTGGGCAAGCGGGCCTTGCTGATCCTGAACAAAGCGGATCGCTACACCTCAGAAGAACGGCAGATCCTCTTGCAACGCCTGCGGGAGCGGGTCTACCCCCTGATTCCACCTCAGGATGTGTTGATAGCTGCCGCTGCTCCAGCCCCTGTGCGGGTGGGATCCCAAACCTGGCGACCGGAGCCGGAGGTGGCGGCGGTGCGGGATCGCGTGCAGGCGGTGCTCTATGCCGAGGGGGGATCCCTGGCCTTGGACAATGCCCTGCTGCAATCGCAACAGTTGGGGGAAGAGGCCAAACGGATTCTCCAAGCCCAACTGCGCCGGCAGGCGGAGGAGGTGATCGATCGCTTTCAGTGGATTGTTACAGGAGTGGTGTTCGCCAACCCCATCCCGGCGGTGGATCTGCTGGCCATTGCCGCCATCAACGCCCAGATGGTGGTGGAACTGGGATCCCTTTACGGCTGCAAAATGAACCTGCAGCAGGGGCGGGAGCTGGCCTTGTCTCTGGCCAAAACCCTAGCGGGCTTGGGCTTGGTGGAAGGGGCGATCCAACTGACCACGGGGATCTTGGCCACCGTTGCCGAAGTGAGCGTCGTCGGTTTTCTGGCGACAGCCCCCATTCAGGCAGCCAGTGCTGGCTATCTCACCCGCATTGCCGGCAAGAGCTTCATTGAGTATTTCCAGCACAACCAAAGCTGGGGCGAAGGGGGGATGCAGGCGGTGGTCAAAGCCCAGGTGCAAAATACCCAAAAATCCGGTTGGCTCAAAGAGTTTGTCCGCGAGGCTTCCCGGCGCATCTTCCGAAATGGGATGGCCAACCCAAGGGATCCCTAATGGCCGCTCAGGGCAATATCCGTCGGCATGAAGGCCAGCTTCAGTTGTGCCACATAATCGGCGTAGCTCAGTGCCGGCCCAGTGTCCCAATCCGCCAAGCCATGCATGCACTTCGACCATTGAATGAAGGCGGCAGGATAGATATAGGCCAAACTGGGATCCTGCAAAACCTCTTTGGGCAGTGGAGAGGCCGACTTCAGCACTGCCAACAGAGCCGGCGGCTTGTGGAGAATCACGCGCGTGGCCTCAATCTGCTCTGGGGAAACCCTAAACTTGGTGGCGATAAACGGGATCACTGCTGGAAATGGCCATCACCCAACACCAACCTCGCCTGTAGAGGTAGGTTGCCCCCAAGCCGAGGGGCTGGCCTCAGGGATCCTACGGAGAGCGGAAAAGAGGGATGAACATTGGCGAGGATGGCCGTGGGCGGGCCTGGGATCCCCTTGCTTGGGGCCGCTGCTCCCCGTTATCCTAGTAAAGCTGAAAAATCTGGGGAAACAGTGAGCCGTGGCTAAAAAGAGCATGATCGAGCGGGAGAAAAAGCGCCAACGCTTGGTCGAGAAGTATCGGGAGAAGCGCCAACAACTGAAAGCGGCCATGGCCGATCCCAACATCGACCAGGCCACCCGCATGGAGCTGCACGCCCAACTGCAAAAACTCCCTCGGGCCAGCTCGCCCACACGCCTGCGCAACCGCTGCTGGAAAACCGGGCGTCCCCGGGGTTACTTCCGCGATTTCGGCCTGTGCCGCAACAGCCTGCGGGAAATGGCCCACAGAGGCTTATTGCCAGGCGTAGTTAAGTCTAGCTGGTAGCTACCCGACCTTCGCCGCTTGGTTGAACGGCCAAAACATCCTTTTGAGAGATCCTGAGTGGGCCTGCAACCTTTTCAGCTCTGTGACGAAGATCTCACCCCTGCAGTGGCAAAGGCCCTGGCCAGGGAACCTTACCTGGCCGTGGATACAGAAACAATGGGGCTGATCCCGCAGCGGGACAGGCTCTGCGTGGTGCAAATCGCCAACCCTGCCGGCGAGGTGGTGTTGTTGCGGTTGAGCCGTGGAGTAAAGCAGGCCCCCCTTCTGGCGGGGCTGCTGGCGGATCCCAACATTGAAAAGATTTTCCACTACGCCCGCTTTGACCTGGCCATGCTGCGCTATCACCTGGGGATCCGAGCGTGGCCTGTCTTTTGTACCAAAATTGCCAGCAAACTGGCCCGCACCTACACCAGCAAACACAGCCTCAAAGATGTGGTGAGCGAGCTGTGCGGGGTCGAACTCAACAAAGCTGCCCAAAGCTCCGACTGGGGGGCCGTCCACGCGCTATCCGCCGAACAGCTGGAATATGCCGCCAACGATGTTCGCTATTTGATCCCGGTGCGCCACAAGTTGGCGGAGATGTTACGGCGGGAAGAACGCTGGGAGTTGGCGCAGCAGTGTTTCCAACATTTGCCTACTTTGGTAGAGCTGGATCTGTTGGGCTTCAGTAACGTCTTCGAACATCAGTAGGCGGAGTCTTAATTTGATAGATAGTTATAGTCGTTTCAGGTTAGGTTGAGACGCCAGGGCTACTGAGAAAGGCTTTCTGGCTTCGTGCATTATTGCTCCGCAACGCTGGCGCGACGACGCGACCAACGTTTTAGTGTGGGTGCAGTGTTTTAGTTTGCATCGAAATGACCATATTCTTTTGGATGACCGGATTCTCAGGGATCCCCCCTCTCCCGAAGCTGAAAATGGGGATACGTCACCGGCGCATAAAGTATCTGCCAACACAGTTGGCCGCCCTTCTCTTTGATGTAGTGAGGATGGGGCTGGTCGTACCAATGGGCTTCTCGAGATAAACCGGCTTGCAGCCCCCATCGCTCCGGCCATCATCTGTCCAGATCAAGGGGAGTAACCCTCACTTGGGCCACTATGAAAATCATTGGAGTTGAGTCAATGTTGGAGTCGCAGAGGGTGGTTCAAAGTGGGTTATCTTCCCCCGCTGTTTCGGGCAAGCCCGTTCTGGAGTTGCGCCACGTCTCGCTGCAGTACCCCACCAAGGGATCCCCAGTCACGATCATCCGCGACGTCAGCTTTTCTGTTGCCCACTCGGAGTTTGTCTCCATTGTTGGGCCGAGCGGCTGTGGCAAGACTTCTCTTTTGAAGATGATGGCCGGCCTGAACACTGACCATGGCGGCACCCTCTACTTTCAGTTGCAGCCCATCGCCGGCCCCCTGAAGAGTGTGGGCATGGCCTTTCAAAACCCGGTGCTGCTGCCCTGGCGCACAACCCTGGAGAACGTGTTGCTGCCGTTGGAGGTGGTAGAGCCCTACAAGCGCACCTTCAAGCAAAACCTGGCCCAGCACGAGAAGTCGGCGCTGGAGCTGCTGGCCACCGTAGGCTTGGAAGGTTTTCAGAAAGCCTATCCTTGGCAGCTTTCTGGGGGAATGCGGCAGCGGGCTTCCCTGTGCCGCGCTTTGATCCATCAGCCGGAGCTGTTGTTGTTGGACGAACCTTTTGCCGCTTTGGATGCCTTTACCCGCGAGGATATGTGGGAAATGTTGCAGCGGCTGTGGCTGCGCACCGGCTGCACTGCTATTCTGATCACCCACGACTTGCGGGAAGCAGTTTTCCTCTCCGATACCATTTATGTGATGGGGCCACGGCCTAGCGAGATCATCTTTTCCCTCAAAGTGGATCTGCCCCGTCCACGCCCGCTGGAGATCTGCCTGACGGACGAGTTTCACCGCTTGGTCTCGGAAGTGCGCCAGCACATTCGGCGCAGCTATTAGGCCAAAGAGCCCTTGATCCAAAAAATCTGGATCCAAAAAATCTGGAAAGGTTTGCTGGACAGGTTACCGCGCATTTCTGCCGAGGGATCCCATGAAAAAATCATTTGACCGATTTTTGCAGACCCAAACGGCTTCTGTGGTCTTGCCCGCTGTCACCATCGTTTTGACCCTTGTGCTCTGGCAGGTGGGGGTGGGGCTGTTCAACGTTCCTCGCTTCATTCTGCCGGCGCCCACCCAGATCCTCGCAGCCATGAACCAGTGGAGCCCGGTGATTCTGCGTCACTCCCTAACCACCCTCACTTCGACGCTGCTGGCCTTTGCGCTGGCTTTGGTGGGGGGGATATTGCTGGGATCGATCATCGGCAGCTCCCGCCTGGCCCATCTGTGTTTGTACCCGCTGCTGGTGGGGTTTAACACCATCCCGAAGGTGGCTTTGGTGCCGCTGCTGGCGATTTGGTTTGGCTTGGGCCTGATCCCGGCGGTGATCACGGCCTTTTTGCTGGCCTTTTTCCCCATTGCAGTCAATGTGGCGGTGGGGCTGGAGACGGTGGAAGCCGAGATGCGAGATGTGCTGCGCTCGCTGGGGGCCAGCTCTTGGGAGATTTTCACCAAGGTGGGGCTACCCCACAGCATGCCCTACCTGTTTGCCTCGTTGAAAGTGGCCATCTCCTTTGCTTTTGTCGGCTCGGTGATCTCGGAGACGGTGGCTTCCAACCAGGGGCTGGGCTACCTGATCGTGTCGGCCAGTTCTTCTTTTGATGTGCCTTTGGCCTTTGCGGGTTTGGTTGCCCTCGGCATTATGGGCATTTTGCTCTACACCTTTTTTGCGGCTTTGGAGCGCTATGTCCTGTCCTGGCGACAGTAGCATCTGCTCCAGGGGATCCCACTGATGCCTGAACAAGCTAGCCCAAATCTGGAAAAGTGGCCCGCACTGCCGGGTGGACGATCTTTCCTGCCCTGATGTTGAGCCCTTTGGCCAAGGCCGAGTCTTGTTCCAAAGCAGCGGGCAAGCCGAGATTGGCCAGCTTGAGGATGTAGGGGAGAGTGGCGTTGACCAGCGCTTGGGTCGAAGTCCAGGGGACAGCCCCCGGCATGTTGGGAACGCCGTAGTGTAGCACCCCGTAGGCTTCGTAAACCGGCTGGGCATGGGTGGTAACCCGTGTGGTAGCAATGCACCCCCCCTGATCCACCGCCACATCCACAATGAGGGAGCGAGGACGCATTTGGGCCACCAACTCTTCTCCCACCAAGACCGGCGCCCGCCTTCCCGGCACCAACACTGCCCCCACCAGCAGGTCGGCCTCGCGAACACACTCTTCCACGCTTTGGGCCGTGCTGTAGAGCAGCTCCACACGGGATCCAAAGAGCAGCTCCAGCTCGTTCAGCCGCTGCAGGTTGATGTCCAAAATCTGCACCCGCGCCCCCAAGCCTACGGCCATTTTGGCCGCCTCGGTGCCCACCGTGCCTCCGCCCAAGATCACCACCCGTCCCGGCGATACCCCTGGGATCCCACCCAGCAACACGCCTCGCCCCCCCTGTTGTCGGGTGAGGTAATGGGCGCCAAACTGCACCGAGAGCCGCCCGGCAATCATGCTCATGGGCATCAACAAGGGCAGGGATCCATCTGCCAATTCCACCGTTTCATAGGCAAGGCAGGTGGCCCCCGATTGCAACAGCGCCTGGGTCAGCTCGCGGCTGGCGGCCAAGTGCAAATAGGTAAACAGGATGAGGTCGGGATGGAGCAGAGGATACTCGGCAGGCAAGGGCTCCTTTACCTTCACCACCAGCTCCTGCCGGTAGATCTCCTCAGGAGTGACAGCCAGCTTGGCCCCCGCTTTTTGGTAGTCCTCATCCGTGAAGCCCGCTCCCTGGCCTGCTTGGGTTTCCACCCACACCTGATGCCCCTGTTCGGTTAAGGCCCGCACCGCCGCCGGTGTCAGCCCGACACGGAACTCTTGCTCTTTGATCTCTTTGGGCACGCCAATTCGCATAGGGATCCCCGTAGGGCTGCTTTTCAGTCTAGACAGACTCTCCCCGCAATGGGATCCCTGGCCTGTTGATCCCTACCTTGTAAGGGGACGGAGGAAGGAGAAGCAAGGGAAGTTGATCCCTGTCTTCTGCAGGAGATTTTCGAGAACGTAGGACTGGCGGATGCTGGGGTGGATCTCTAGCGCAAGAAGCGGGCCAAAAGCAGCAGGCCGAGGCCGCCGAAGAGGATGTTGAAGCTCCAGGCCGCTGCCCAGGGGGGAAGGGCGCCGGCTTCTCCCAGGCTGCGAGACACGCTGAGCACCACGTAGTAGCCAAACACCAACAGGATCCCGAAGACGACGCCCCCGTAGCGTCCCACCCGCCGGGCAGTGCTGGATCCCAGGGGGAGCGAAATCAGCACGGCAAAAAAGCTGGCCAGGGGCAGGGAAAAGCGCATGTGGAACTCGGTGCGCAGAGCCTGAGTATTGAGATTGGAGCGGGCCAAACGGGAAATCCGCTCCGCCAGCTCCGGTAAGCTCAACTCGCTGGGGGGAACCGGCGGCTGCATTAGGGCAGCCAGATCCTGGGAAACTTGCAACGGCTTGCCATGAAACGTTTGCTCGGCAATGCTGAGGCCGGTGGGGCCGTAAAGGTGGGTCGCTCCTTCGCTGAGGCTCCACTCCAGTCCGTTCCACACTGCCTGAGCGGCCAAGGTCACTTCCGCCAACTGGTATTTGCCCCCCGGCAAGGGATCCACCCGCAAAATCGTGACATCTTGCATGGTATTCAACCGGGGATCCACTTGGCGGATGAAGAACCAGAGGTTGTCTTCGGTTTTGAAAAAGACATCGTATTGCACTGGGGTGGTGGCCTGGGCCAGCAAAGCTTGCTGATCGATCTGGCGGATTTGCTGTTTGCTGGCTGGCAGCAACACGTTGCTGATAAAAAAAGCGCTCAAGCTCATGGCCAACCCCACCAGCAGCAGGGGCCGGAAAATCCGGCTAAAAGGGATCCCGGCTGCCCGCATAGCGGTGATCTCACTGTTGCCGCTCAGCTTGCCCAAGGTGAGCATGGTGGCAAAAAAGGCGGCAATGGGCATACCCAGCACCACCATCTCCGGCAGATCCAAAACCAAGAGGCGCAACACCGTCAGGGGGGGGATGGATCCCTCGACCAGCCGCTCGGCCAGGGTAAACAGTCGGCCCACCAGCAGCAGCAGGGTTCCCCCCGCAACACCGGTCAGCACTGGGGTGAGCATCTCCCCAAACAGATAGCGCTCCAGCAGCCAGAACTTGGTGAGCAACCGTGCCATGTTTGAGAATTGAAAGGGATCGCCCTCATCCACATGGAAGAGACGGGTTGCAATGGCCGAAAAATCGGCAGCAAAAGCCCTGAACCAGGCTTATCGATTTATTCTCGCTCAAGGGCTTGGGGCAGATGGGGGAAACGACTCCGTTTTGTCGGCAGGATTCGAACGCGGCCTAGGAGAGTTGAGGGGAGGTTCGGACGCGGGATCCAGCTTGGCACCCCAGGTGACCAGGTAGGCCCGCTGTTCGGGGGAAAGGCGGTGAGCTTGGCGAAAATCTGCTCCTGCCACGATGGCGCCGGTGTAGGCCCCGGTCTTGAAATCGGGCTTTTGCCCTGGCTGAGCAGGGGAAGCTGTCTGAGGGGATCCCACAAACAGCAAAGCGCGGTAGAGATCGGCCCCGCGCAGGTCGGCATCCCGCAAGTTAGCTCCGCACAGATTGGTGTGGCTGAGATCGCAGCCGCTCAGGTTGGCTCTCTCCAGGCTGGCTTCGCTGAAATCCACCGCTCGCAACAGGGTGCCATGCAGGTCGGCTCCCTCCAGCATCGTGCCCAGGTTGACCACTCGGATGCCGTTCACGCGATCCCGCTGGTAACCCCCTTTGCCGTCCAGAATGGGTCGGCCCAGGTGTTGATCCCGCCGCAGAGGGCTGAGCAGGTTAGCGGTGGAGAGAAAGCGCAGGATCTTGGCTTTGCCGAAGCGATCCACCCCATTCAACAGAGCAGCCGTGCGCCCGGCAGCAATGGCCCGCTCCAGGGGCCAATCGTCCAACTGCCCATCGGGAGACAAGACCAGGTTGGAAATGCCTTCAAAGTAGGCGTCGATGGTCTGCTGCTGGGTGATGATATTCTGCTGAATGGTGAGATCGCGGGAGATGATGTACTGCCGCCAGGCGATGTAGGCGGCCAGGATGGCGATCAAGATCTGGCCTGTGGCCCCAAACACTTCTCCCAAAGCCCCAATCGCCTCCCAACTCAGGGATCCCAAGGCAGAAAACAGCCCGCTCCCGGCAACCCCTCCCATCAGGGCCAAGCTGAGGGCCACTCCCGCCCAGGCCAATTGAGGCCAAGTGGTCAGCCACTGCCAAAGACGGCGTCCGATCTGAGCCCAAAGCGATCGCCCCCACCAGCCCGCCAGGCCCAGCCAAGCCAGCACCGCCCCCCAGCCCAAGACCGGCTGAGCCATCAGCTTTCCCAAGAGCAGCAAGAAGGCCGGGATCCCCAACAGCAGCAGGTGAATCAGGGGTTGCCACGGTGAGACCGGAGACAGCAGGATCCCGGATTCAAGCAGCGACGGCTCTTGGGGCAGATGTTCGGGGACAAGGGTTTTGTAGGTCATGGCGCAAGAAAGGATGATACTCTAGGGCTAGTGTCAGATTTGCAAAAAAAGCCTGCGTTAGTCCGTATTTAGAGTTGGAGAATAGGGCAGGCCCCTGCCTGCTCAGTTTGGTAAGATGACCTCGGCTTTCCTTCTCTAGCCCAGCCTGGTGTGGGGATAACCACCATGATCTCTTCCTTATTGTCCTTACTGCCTATTGGTCTGCAGAAATCCGGCGAACACCAATCTACAGCAGTCCTGCCCGGCCTGCGGGCGCAGCGCCATCGTTCTGCAATGCTGACGCGGCTGGCAACCTCTCTGATGCTTGGCACCACCCTACTGCTGACAGCAAAGTTGGATCCTGGCTGGGCGCAAACTTCCCTGGACACTGGTATTACCGGCGAGCAGACCCTGCCTCAAGCTCCCCCGCTCCCGGACAATCGCCCGGCCATTTTCGTGGATGCAGCCAACGGCAGCGATACCCGTGGGGATGGATCCCGCAATAACCCCTTCAAGACGATTACTTATGCCATTCAGCGGGCTGAGGCTGGCAGCGTCATTCAGCTTTTTCCCGGGGTATATAGCGAGGAGAGCGGCGAAACCTTCCCCATCCGTCTGAAAGCCGGCCTCACCTTGCGTGGGGACGAGTCCACCTTGGGAGAGGGCTATCTCATCACCGGCGGGGGTACCTACATGAGCCCAACCTTGGGGCGACAAAATGTTGCTCTGCTGGCAGAGACCGGCGCAGAAGTGCGAGGAATTACCCTGCGCAACCAGGGGCGGCGCGGCTATGCCCTCTGGGTGGAATCTGCCTCCCCGCGCATTCTCAACAACAGCTTTGTGGGCAGCATCCACGATGGGATCTTCATTGCCGGCGCTTCCAATCCCTGGGTGGAGGGCAACCGCTTCTATAAAAACGGGGCCAACGGCATTTCCGTCTTGGGCACCTCCCAGCCCACCATCATCAATAACCTGTTCCAGGAGACCGGCTTTGGCCTCACCATCGACCAGCGCTCGGCGCCTATTGTGCGCAACAACCGCATCCTGCAGAACCGTGCCGGCGTGATCGTCGGGGGCAGCTCCAGGCCCATCCTGCGCAACAATCTCATCGCCCAGAACTTGGAGACCGGCCTCACTGCCATCACCAACGCCCAGCCGGATCTGGGCACGGCCACGGATCCCGGCAACAACATCTTTGAGGGCAACGGCCAATACGACATCCACAACGCCACCCGCGGCCTGCGCATCAATGCCAACGGCAACCAACTGCGGGGCAAAGCCAAAGGGGATCTGGATCTGTCCGGTCAAACCACCGTCGCCGCTCTCCCCGATAGCGCTCCCCGCCCCATTGCTCCTGGCACTTTGGCTCTGCCCAGTGCCCCGTCCCAGCCGGCTACTCCCAGGGATCCCCGGCCAGCGGCTGAGACCCCCTCCACCTTGCCGGTTGTGACGGTGCCGCAATCGACGGATCCCAGCCCAGTTGCCTCTCTATCGGGATCGGGGGGGCGCGTTTTGCCCAACGTTCCTGCCCAGCCGGCGGACACTCAACCCCAAGCGCAGGAGTTTGTTGCCGTCCCCTTCACGCCAGATGGCTCTACCGCACCTGCTCAGCCGGTTGGCCCTGCCCCCGCAGCTCCTGTTCCCAGGCCACCCTCGGCTCCCCTCACAGATATCACCACCCTTCTGCCCCCGCCGGCCCGTCGCCCGTCCACGGGGATCCCAACTACTCCCTCTGCTCCCACTACAACTCCAGTTGCCCCCCCTGTGGTTGCTGTGGGTAACGACTCCGTTTCGCCAACGCGAACGGCAACTCAATTTCGCGTGTTGGTGACCCCCAAGAGCAGCGATGACTTGAACCGATTGCGGCAGCTCATCCCCGAGGCGGTGGAAACGGTTTTCAACGGCAGAACAGTGTTGCAGGCGGGCCTGTACGACAGTCGCAGCCAGGCCCAGTCGGTCTTGGATCGGCTGTTGGATGCCGGCTTTGAGGCGGTTGCCGAGATGATTTTCCGCTAGCGACCCTCCACCCTACCGGCTTGCTTCTCCATGACGGTTAGGAGGAGGTTTTGGCCCCGGTTCTTTTGGCGGGAGAATCGACCGGCAAGTGTTTGCCAAGGGCGATGACAGCTCAGACACTCTCTAGTCCAGCGGATCCAGTCGGTAGCGGCTGAGCCAGTGATCCAAATGCACTTCCTCCTCATCCAGCAGTTGGGCGTTGATCAACCCCCGTTTGAAAGCAAGGCGGATGGCTCTGGCCCGCAAGCTGAAGGTGGTTCCCCACTCGTCGCTCTCAATTTGGTCGTTGCTCACCTCTAGTTTGTCGTAGAGGTTGCGCAGACGGTTGGTTACCCCTCGGCGGGACAAAAAGCGCCGTGCAGCAATGGCCTGGTCGGTGAGGCCAAGGGCAATGTCGATCAACACTTCGTACTCGGCGTCGCTGAGACCGGTAATTTTGTTTTGTGAACGGGAATCGACTCCGCGCACCTCTCGGTCGATCACACATTGCTCATCCTGCACCACTGCTTGGATAGCGCTGACCAATTTTTCATCGGTGCAATTTTTCAAAAGGTAGCCATAGACGGTTTGCGGAGGCACGATCTTGTGCAGTTCCCGCACATAGACTTCATCGGCAAAATGCGACCAAAAAATGATGCGCGTGCTGGGGCACTCTGACCAAACCTGCCGCGCTACCTCGATCCCGGTCATCTCAGGCATGCGAATGTCCATCAACACAAAGTTGGGGTGGTGCTGACGGTAAAGTTCCAACGCCTCTCGGCCATTCGAGGCCATGTATACCGGGCCGAACTCAGGCAAATGTTGTGTTAGCAGGCTATGAACATGCTGACGGTAGAGAGCGTCATCTTCAGCAAGGAGGGTACTCACGGGCCTTTATCAGAATTACCGAATACTTTCTTTTCACTACCTAACTCTAAAGACACCCACAAGGGAAGACAAGGCACTATTGAGCAGTACTCAATGGAGCAAGGGATCCCCTCCGCCGGCTATGAGTAGCAGCTTGGAAAAAGGATTTGGCCCCGCTCTGTCCTGTGGAGGTTGCGGTTTCCCCATAGCGCTCACGCAAACGGCCAATGAACTTCTCCACCGCAGATGTTAAAAACTTTTGACAAGCGGCAGTCTAAGCTGTTTCTACGGCAGAGGCCAAAAATGCCTCGATCTCAGAGCGCTGGGGCAAGCTGGGTTGGGCTCCTGCACGGGTTACAACCAAGGCAGCGGCGGCATTGGCAAAACGCAGGGCTTCCCTCAGGGATCTGCCGGCAGCCAAACAGGCAGCTAAGGCCCCACAAAACCCATCTCCGGCAGCGGTGGTATCCACCACTTCCACAGGATGAGCTGGCCAATGGCCACTTTCTTCCCCATCTGCCCAGACCAGCCCTGCCCCTCCCAAGGTAAGGATAACGGTTGGGATCCCGTGTTTCTGCAGTTCTTGAGCCACCTTTTGGGCTTGTTCCGGCGTCTCCACAGGAGATTGGGCAAGGGCAGCCGCTTCGGTTTCGTTGAGCACCAAGTAGCGAACCCGGCGTAACAGGGATCCCGGCAATGGCACGATGGGCGCAGGGTTGAGCAAAATCGGGATCCCTTGGGCAAAGGCTTGTTCTGCTGCAGCTTGCACGGTGGGCAGGGGGATTTCCAGCTGCAGCAGGAGCAGGGCCGCTGGGGTAAAGGGAGGCAAATGCTCCGGCAGATAGCGACCATTGGCTCCAGGGCTGACCACGATTCTGTTTTGCCCGCCGGGATCCACTGTGATCAAAGCTAGGCCGCTGGGCCCCTCCAACTGCCTCAGGTGGCGGGTATCCACGCCGTTGTGCTCCAGGTTCTCTTGGAGCAGACGCCCAAACTCATCGGATCCCACCGCTCCCCACATTTCCACCTGGGCTCCCGCCCGCGCCGCTGCCACCGCTTGATTGGCTCCCTTACCGCCAGGGTAGGTGGCGTAGTCGGATCCCAGCACCGTTTCCCCAGGCCCAGGATGGCGTGGTACCTGCACCACCAAGTCCAGATTCAAGCTACCCACCACTCGGATCGGGCCTGCCATCGGGCTTGTGGGGAAATCCTGTTGGAAAAGCAGAGATCTAGAGATCTTTGGTTTGGATCCCTGGGCAGCTATTGTATCAGCCGCCGGTCTTGGCCAGGGATCCCCTTGAGCGCCCTACCACGCGGCAAGGGCTGATAGCAGTCGTGGTTTTTATTACCATCTATTTCAACTGATCGCGCTAGCGGGCCGGAGGCCTTAGCAGGAAGCAACCGGTCGTTTGTTTCACCTCAACGGTGAGATAAATGACTATGCGTTGTGGAACGGTTATCTGTAGGGATTGGTCGCCCTTCGACATATCGCCACTCTGCTGAAAACACAGGGCAAGAACCCGATTCCAAAGGTTGAGGATCCCGACTATCTTGGTGGGTGTTGACCCAGGAAGCAAGCTGATGTTGCTGACCACTACAGACGTGCTCCAAGGCAGAGAGGTTGAGCGTTACTTGGGCATTGTTACCGCCGAGGTAGTTTATGGCACCAATGTTCTACGGGACTTCCTTGCTACCCTCCGCAACATCATCGGGGGACGCACAAGAACCTATGAAGAAGTTCTCGAGAATGCCCAGAAAAAGGTTTTGGAAGAGTTGGAGCAGCGAGCCAAACGTTTGGGAGCAAATGGCATCCTAGGCGTTAGCATTCATACCAACATGAGCACGACAATGATCCTCGTTACCGCCGCCGGCACCGCCGTTAAGCTCCGCTGACGGATGCTTCTGTTGAAGGTTTCCCTTTCTCGGAAGATGATGGCAGCCTGTTCTCAGGCCAGGCTTTCCATCACCGCCTCGTCGATCTCGAAATTGGCATAGACATTCTGCACATCGTCTAGGTTGTCGAGACGCTCCATCAGGGCAAGCACTGACTTGGCCGTATCGGGATCCTCCACATGCACCTCAGTGGATGGGATCCAGCGGATGGCCGCATCTTGCACTGGGTAGCCCTCTTTTTTCAGGTAGGTGGCCACCTGCTCCAGCAAAGAGTAGTCGCAGTACACCTCTGCTCCTGTGCCTTCCACCTTGAAGTCGTCTCCTCCCGCTTCCGCCACCGCCAGCAACAGGGCTTCGGGATCCAACACCTCCTCCAGGCTGATCACCCCTTTTTGCCGGAACAGCCAGCTCACGCAGCCGGCTTCTCCCAAGCTGCCGCCGGTTTTGCTGAAGGCTTCTCGCACCTCGGCAGCCGTGCGGTTGCGGTTGTCGGTCATGGCCTCGATCAACACAGCCACCCCACCGGGGCCGTAGCCCTCGTAGCGAACTTCTTCCAGGGGGCTGTCGTCGCTCCAGTTGCCGGCTCCCTTGGCAATGGCTCGTTCAATGTTTTCGCTGGGCATCCCCGCTGCTTTGGCTTTCTCCACTGCCGCCCGCAACTGAAAATTCCCATCCGGATCTGGCAAGCCGTTGCGAGCTGCCACGATGATGGCCCGCGAGAGTTTGGTAAAGAGGCTGCCCTTTTTGGCATCTACACGGGCCTTTTGCCGTTTAATGTTGGCCCACTTGCTGTGTCCTGCCATGCCGCCACACACCAGTCAAGCAATGAATTGGAGGGATCCCTCCACTTTTGAAGCCTAGATCACCTCGGCTCAGGACTCAACCCCGCGACAACTGGGAGGGCACTGGCCTGGTCACAAATTATAGTTAGTTATTTCAAACAGCAGTGAAACGGTTTGTTATGTCGATTCCTAACTCCCTCTCCCAGAGAGAAACTGGGGGTAAGGGCAGCGGCGCGGAGCGCTTGGGGAGTATCTCAATCTGGTTTGAAATGACTATAACGAGGGATCCTTCACAACCCAGACTCAGCTACCCAACAAACCCATCAGGGCTGAATCGGCTGCCGCTGGATCACATCCCCTTGGGGCGGAGGCGGAGGGGCTGGGGTTTCTTGAGGGGTAGGCGTTGCCTCTATGGGAGGAGTTTCCCCAGGAGGCGGGGGCAGAGGGGGCACACCTTCTCCAGGCACAGGCCCAGGTGTAGGCGTGGGGGTTGGGGATGGAGTTAGAAAGGGCGTCACCTGTCCCAACAGCTCGGCATAGAAAATCGCATCTTGCTCTGGCCCAAAGCGCCCCACTTCCCAACGGTGACGGGGCACAAACATTGTTTGCAGCAGCACTTCCCGGCTGACAAAAGCGGGAGTACCCGAGAAGACGTAGCCATCGACAATGACTCGATTCAAATCGGGCCGAGTTTGAAACACTCGATCCACCTCCCGCAGCATCTCCGTATCCAGCCGCCCCAGCAGAGTTTCCAGGGTGTCTTCAGGGCTGATCGGTACCCGTACCGAAAAGCGGTAATCTTCGCAACGATAGTCCCCACAGATCTTGACCAGCTCGTTACGCACCCGGATTTGTGCCCCAGGATCCAAATTGCGCCCTGGCACTAAGACTTCCTCCTGGGGTTGCTGTTCGACCGGCTGGGCCCATAGCTGGAGTTGACTTGCCCATCCTGCCCAAACTAGGGATCCGAAAAACAAGCCAAATCCCAAGCCTTTCAGGGGAAGGCTCCAACCCAGACTGCCCTGCTTAGAGCGGGGTGAAAAGGGGAAATCGCGATCCTGGATCGGGCTGTTCATAAGGCGTTGACCGATTCCTCAGCGATGGCTACCGCCAAATCTACCCGACATCGGCTAGGGAGGCACTAGGCAGGGAGAAAAATAGGGTATCGGCTCCGAATGGTTTCAAAATAGGGGCAGATAAATAGGGAAGCTTTGACAAACTCCCTGTCCTGGGCAGCAACGGATGTGCTGTGGCAGCGCATGGGTGTAGGATCTTAGGCTCTGGGTTCCCGCTCTGCAGGCAGGCCAGTGCTCTGCTGTGTGGGCAATGGATCCATGGATTGTTATTACCGTTGAGATCGCAAACCCAATTCTCTTCTTCTTCTCACGTCTTCTCATGACCGCGGTTGTTCCTTCACCTTTGCGCTACGCCTACTACCCCGGCTGTGTGGCCCAGGGGGCCTGTCGTGAGCTGTATGACTCCACCGACCAGATTGCGCGGCATCTGGGCATTGAACTGGTAGAGCTGGAAGCCGCTTCCTGCTGTGGTTCGGGCACCTTCAAAGAAGAATCGGAGCTGCTGGAAGATACGGTGAATGCCCGCAACCTGGCTTTGGCAGAAGCGCTGGGGCTGCCGATGCTTACCCACTGCAGCACCTGTCAGGGGGTGTTGGGCCGCGTGAATGAAAAGTTGAAGGCTGCGAAAACCGCGAGTCCAGAGTACTTTCACCAGGTGCAGGCCCTGTGCCAGAAAGGAGGCTGCGAGAGCTGCTACCAGGGCACAGGCGATGTGCGCCATTTGCTGTGGGTGCTGTCTCATGACTACGGCCTGGAGCGATTGGCCCAACAGGTCAAACGGCCTCTCCTGGGACTGCGCTGCGCTGCCTTCTACGGGTGTTATCTGTTGCGGGCCTACGACATCTCCCGCTTTGATGTGGCGCGGGATCCCCATTTGATGGAGGATCTCTTCGAGCGTTTGGGGGCCACCCCCGTTTGGTATCGCGGGCGCACCCAGTGTTGCGGTTGGCCCATTTCCAGCTACGCCCTGCAGCAGTCTTTCTCGATGGCAGGCCGGCATCTCGTAGAGGCAATAGAGGCGGGAGCCGATTGTTTGGTTACCCCCTGTCCTCTATGTCACCTCAACTTGGACTCTCGGCAGCCGGAGGTGGAACAGGTGATCGGGCGCAAGCTGGGGATCCCGATCCTGCATTTGCCACAATTGGTGGGCCTGGCCCTGGGGATCCCAGCGGAAAACTTGGGACTGAACCGCCATGTAGTACGGGTGGAAAGAGCCCTGCAAAAAATAGGCCGCTAAATCCCACTTGATGGCTGGGGGATCCCTGGGCAAACATCAGGTGGGTTCTGCCTGGGAAGGATATGCTATTCTGCCCAGCAAGGTACCCGTCCTTGTTCAAAAACCGCAAAGATCCTCGTAAGCTTAGATCCACCTACTGATACATTTACGCTGAACACTGCTGAACATCACTGTTCAACTATGCAGCGATAGCATTCTGTTTGTTTCCAACCA
>NZ_JANSHM010000038.1:0-28321 GCF_047461635.1 Synechococcus sp. W55.2
CACTACGCACGGGCGGGGGTGGCGCAGTATGTGATTGTGGACAACATTGGACGGCGGGGGGAGCGGCAGCTCCGGTTGCTCGATTACCGGCTGGTGGGGGACACCTACCGGCTCCAGCCGCCCGATGCGCGGGGATGGGTGTATCTGGAGGTTGCCGGGCTGTGGCTAGGGGTGGAAGGCGACCACGTGGTTTGCTACACCGACGACGGCACGGCGTTTGGTGACTACGCGACGGTGGTGCAGCAGGCGGCGGAAGCTGAGGCGCGAGCGCGACAGGAAGCGGCAGCGCGGGCGGAGGCAGAAGCGCTGGCACGTGCGGCAGCGGAACAAGCGCGACGGGAAGCGGCAGCGCGGGCCGAGGCAGAAGAACAGGCCCGACGGGAAGCGGCAGCGCGGGCCGAGGCAGAAGAACAGGCTCGACGCGAAGCAGCAGCGCGGGCGGAAGCCGAAGCGCGAGCGCGAGCAGCGGAAGAACAGGCGCAACGGGAAGCAGCGGCGCGAGCCGAGCTTGAAGCCCGTCTGCGCCAGCTTGAAGTCGAGCTGCGGCGCTTGCAGGGTTTAGAAGAATGAAACAGCAACGGGTCTTATCGCCGGGAAAACCTATTGTCCCTGTAGGACTTCCGTGGTTACGGCAAAGGCTTGCGCCCATAGCCCATGCGAGGTGAAGCCCTGCGTGACAGCGTCGCTGAGGAAAGGAGGGTTTGATGTTTTGTAAATTGTGTTGGTCTTCAGGAATCTGGTAATATGTGCAATATAGTATACTAAACAGGTCATATTCGTTGCTGATCACGTTGGCAAGTTCCTATGAACGATCAAAGTTACTTCGGCAGAGTTGCCAGTTGGAAGCAGAAAGAAGGATACGGCTTTATCACTTCACCAAGTCATCAAGGTGACATCTTTTTTCATATTCGCGATACCTTCGACCGCAACTGGCAGCCGCATCCAGGTGAAACGGTCAAATTTACTGTTCAGCTCGATGCTCAGGGGCGATTACGGGCAGTCAATGTACGAACACAGTCGGCAGCGCCACAGATTGTCGGATCGGTTTCTAGTTTTGATACCGTGTTGGCCTTGTTGGTCGTTGGCGCATTTGTGATCTTGTTGGGGCTTGCAGTATTCGCAATGGTAATGCCATCATGGGTTATTGGGTGGTATCTGGCGTGTAGTGCAGTGACGCTGATGTTATACCAGGAAGATAAGCGGCGAGCACAATTTGGAGTTTGGCGTATCCGCGAACAGACTCTGCATGGGAGCTGTTAGGGGGATGGCCTGGTGCGCTGCTTGCGCAGCAGATTTTTCGACATAAAATTAGTAAGTCTTCGTATGCCAGATATTTTTGGGGTATTGTAAGTTTGCATATTGGCGGGATTCTCTTGTATCTGGCAGTTACACTATTGGTCTGGTAACGGATATATCGGGATGCTGATCCTGATGTGGGAGGTTTTCAACCCGCATGTATTGATGTAATGAAGAGAGTGTGCGGCGGTAAGCCGGGTGAGTTGGGTAGGAACGCGCTAACCAGTGGGGTATAGGGTGATGCAAAATAGCAAATTGCGCGTCACAATGCCAGGAAACGTATCTTTATGCACGCCTCTTGTCAGTTCCTCAGCGATTGTTGGGATAGCAAGTGGTGGAAGAGACCAACTGGCGGGCAGGGTGGGATTCGAACCCACGACAGCGTTTCCGCTGTACGGCATTTCCAGTGCCGCGCACTAGACCAACTATGCGACCTGCCCTTGCGGTTGCGATATTACCACATTGTGTAACGCTGTGCAAGTATGATCTGCACCGGTTAGTGCTTTTCTGTGTTCTCAGCTTCGGGTTCCATTCGATGTCTTGACGCTTCAATAGTGTCATCACGAGCTTCTACGCAGCTACGGAGCTGTGGGTTCTTTTCCGCGCTGACGAAGGAGTGCTTCAACTTTTTCTCGGAATCGGTTAAAGTCAATCGGTTTAGTCTCAAAGTCATCACAACCAGCATCCAGTGAGCGTGTCCGATCTTCGGTGAGGGCGTAAGCAGTCAATGCCAGGATCGGAATATGCCTGGTGGCCGGTTGCGATTTGATACGGTGGGTGGCCTGCCATCCGTTGAGCACGGGTAATCCCATATCCATTACAATCAGATCAGGCTGCGCGCTACGGGCGAGGGCGACACCCTGAGCGCCATCGGCTGCCAGAATTGGTTCGTGCCCCATCAATTCTACTAATCGTGCGATCAGATCGCGATTATTAGCATCATCTTCTACGATAAGAATTTTTGCCATTGTTTACCCTGCCTTGTTACTGTTCTATGAGTAGAGACTTGTTTTGGGACAGTAGCCGTCGCAAATGATCGATCATTTGCTCCAGGTTTAATTCTGCTTTGCGTTGAATCATGCTCACACTGACTGCCAGTTGTTGTCGTTCATCAGCGGTTAGCTCATGGGCCGTCATCAAGATCACCGGAATATTCTTCCCGTGAGGATGGCTTCGTAACTGTTCAAGCAATTGTAGTCCATCCATACCGGGCAACATATAATCAAGCAATATCAGGGCCGGTGGTCGGCTTAGCGCAGCAGTAAGACCGGTTTCGCCATCGGAGGCGACCTCTACCGACCAGCCGACGGTTCGCAGGGTTTGGGCGAACAATTCGGCGAGTGCCGTATCATCTTCAACCAGCAAAATATGTGGTGTTGAAACTTCGGCTTTGGGTTGGTAGAAACGTCTAACAATGCTGATCAATCTGTTCGGCTCGACAGGCTTGACCAAATATTCGTCGACTGAGAGGGTCAGACCGTGCTGAGCCTGGTCATCAATCGTTAGCACAACGATTGGGATATGAGATAGCTCTGGGTTTTCACGCAGCCGCGCCAACACTTCGAGGCCGTGCAAATCGGGTAATTTTAGATCGAGGACGATCACCTCAGGGATGAGAGCGGCAGCCAGTTGCAGACCTTCAGTACCGGTCTCAGCAGTAACGATAGTCGCTTCAGTAGCCGGTATGAGTCGACGCAACATATCGCTCATTGTTGGATCATCGTCGATAATCAGTAAAACAGCATTTTTGGCCGTTACTGTCGAGGCGGTCTTGTCAGTCGTGATTGGTGCTGGGATTGCAGAAAGACTGGGCGCGTCCAGGTCTGATGTCGAAGAGATTGCATTAAGTTCGGCAGGGACTTCGATTGTAAATGTTGATCCGAATCCAACAGTGCTTTCGACCGTAATTCTGCCACCGATAAGCGCACATAAACGCTGACTCAAGGCCAGACCCAGGCCGGTGCCACCGTATTTTCGGGTGGGTGTATCATCAACCTGCGAAAACGCTTTGAACAGCTTATCTAGTTTATCAGCAGGGATGCCAATACCGGTATCAGAAACGGTAAAGCGGAACCACTTCTGCGCATTCTCATAATAGTGACTAACGGTTAGGGTTATCTCACCATTTTCAGTAAATTTTGCGGCATTACTTAACAGATTTATCAATGCCTGACGCACCTTGGTCGCATCACTGTTTAGAATACCAATATCTGGTGGACAATTGATCTGGAGGCGATTCCGATTCTTCTCGATTTGGGGCAGAACCGTATTTACGGCAGAGCGCACCAAATCTGCTACATCGGCATATTCGATGCTGACCGTCATTCGACCAGCTTCGATTCGGGAAATATCAAGAATATCGTTAATAAGGGCAAGGAGATGCGTACCGGCAGCACGAATACGTCCGACATCGTGTGCAACCGTATCATAGATACCCTGACCGATTAACTGTTCTAGGAGCTGGCTGTAGCCGATAATTGCGGTCAAGGGAGTACGCAACTCGTGGCTCATTGTGGCAAGAAAGGTACTTTTCGCTCGTGAAGCTGCTTCAGCAGCATCGCGTGCCCTTATCAGCTCTTGCTCGATCCGGCGACGTTGCTGGATCTCGGTTTTCAGACTTTCTGTCTGGCGGGTAATTTCAAGGTTGCGGGCATGCAACTGTTGCATCATCGTGTTGAATGCACTGGCGACCTGAGCCAGTTCATACTCAGGCGGGACGACCAGCGGGTGGGTGAGGTCACCGCTACCAACTCGTTCAGCACCTTGTCGGAGTGCATCCAGAACGCGGAAGATGAAGCGATCGAGCAGATAATTTATGCTCAGCAGGATGAGCGCACCAAAAAGGAATAGACTGATAGTGACAAAAATTCCGGCCCGCGTCGATAGCTCAGTGGCTTCATTTTCAGGTATTTCGGTCACTAATCGCCAAGGGGTACCGGGAATATTCAGCGCGACGCCGAGAGTCTCTTGTTGAAAGCGATTAATGTAGAAGCGCTGGTTACCATCGGGTGGAAAGGTACGAAATTCTGGACGTTCACTTATGCTAGTATTAGCAAGGACAACTTGCGGATCAGGATGGGCAATAATGAAGCCAAGATCATCGACGATATAGGCATGCCCGGTACGGCCAAACCGGATTGTCGCTACAGTTTCCCACAACAAATTCATCCGTAACCGACCGGCGACGACTCCGCCATCACTCGCAGGCATCGACAGAATAATGTACGGTTCACTATTAGTGGTAATGAACAGCGGGCTAAGGTAATTGTTTCCCTTGCGCGCCTGTTGGAACCAGTTTGCGAGCAGAATGCTTGCCGGATTTGTTAGAAGCGGTTGATCACGGCTGGTCGACGCGATGACACGACCGGTTGCATCGACACGGACAATCTCGATCCAGGCGGGTATGCGGTTAAGAATTTCAGGGAGTAATTCAGGTGATTGCCGAATCTGTTGAACCGATAGTGCTCCCACCAGGTTGAGCGTATCTTCAACCCGCAGCAGAAAGTCATCGATTGTGCGCACTGCATACTGAGCTGCTTCGCGTTGGCGACCAGCCCATCCCTCTTGTTCAACCGTTTCAATATATCGGAAAACACCGTAAGCCGCTATCAACAATATTGATAGCATGCTCAGACTTAGAAAGAGCAATAATTTAGCCCGTAAACTGGTTTTAATCGATTGTTGCCAATGTTGTAAGACTTGCACAGACGACCTCGTTGGTGTGCACAGCGTGTTGGTCAATAGTGTGTTTAGCTTCTCCTTCTTCAATCATCGTTGCCGGCAGGCCGGTCCAGGAGCACGCTCATGGGTAATTGCCTGTTGCATAAGATTTGATTGAAAATCCTTGCGATTTCAGCAGGATGCTTATCGTATCGCGAGGAATCGGGCCAGAGCACAATCTTGTCCGTAAGTGCTGTTTCCCAGCGATCAGCCCGTCTTGTAATCGGTTTGTCAACCAGATCGGTACGTACCGGTAAGCCGGTAATACCCCATTGATACACGATTGATATATCAGGTCGTAGAAATCGATCCTGATATTACGTACATTAGGAATGAATGATAACCAGTTTTGATGTGATTGATGACGAACGATACTCTATCGAACACCCACCAACAGGATCACCAGCATTGCCGGAAAAAGTCGCACTGATGTTCTCCGGTAAAGCCGGTGCTTCTGTTCAGTATACCACTGAATGATTATCAACTGTTGCTTGCTCGCTCATGTTCGTGCTGATGTGTGCGCTGCGCAGTGAATGTTCCTTCCGTTGACACCGACATGAGGGCGTGTGGAGTGCTGCTCACTGCTCATCGGTTCCAGGTGACGGTTGACCGTCTCTATCCGACAATCTGCTACCTGTTATCCCCGCTGGCGAGGGGGTAATCCCACATCTTACCGTCCCCTGGTGAGGAGTGAGTGGAGAGCAGTGAGCGGTGAGATGAGGCGGTGTAACGCTCACTCTTCTCCGATCTTCATTCGCTTCTCTTCTGCGGTGTGCTGTTGTGGGAAGGTGTTGACTCCTCTCGCAATACGGGCGGGTTTACAACCCGCCCTGACCGGTGAATCGTAAGCCCGAGCCTGAGTTAATCAGCGTTGTCAATCTGTGCCCGCTGTAACGTCCCACTGTAATCAATATAAACGCTCTTCCATTCGGAAAAGACATCGAGCATGGTTGGGCCGGCTTCGCGATGACCGTTACCGGTTGCTTTAACGCCACCGAAGGGCAGATGGATTTCGGCGCCGATAGTGGGGGCGTTGATGTACACGATACCGGCCTGAAGCGCGTGCATAGCCCGGAAAGCAGCGTTGATGTCGCGCGTGTAGATTGCAGAGCTGAGGCCGTAAGCAACGTCGTTGGCAATGGTGATCGCTTCATCAAGGCTATCGACTTCGATCACACTGAGAACAGGCCCGAAAATCTCTTCACGAGCGATCCGCATTTGAGGCGTAACATTGGTAAAGACGGTAGGCGCAATAAAGTAGCCATAATCGTAGTCGCCGCCGGTAAGTCGGTAACCACCGCACAGCAGCGTGGCACCCTCTTGTTTGCCGATTTCGATGTAGTTTAGCACTCGCTGCAACTGCTTTTCATTGACCAGTGGCCCCATTTCGGTAGCGGGGTCGAGACCATTGCCTACGCGCAGTGACTGAGCACGCGCCACAATCCGATCGACCAATTCGCGGGCAACGGCGCGGTGGACAATTAGGCGGCTGGTGGCAGTACAGCGTTGGCCAGTGGTGCCAAAGGCTGCCCACAAGACGCCATCGAGCGCCAGGTCGAGATCGGCGTCGGGCATCACAATTAATGGGTTCTTGCCGCCCATTTCCAGGCTGACCCGTTTGATCCGGCGAGCACCCAGTTCGTATACCAGCCGACCGGTTTCGGTGCTGCCGGTGAAGGAAATGACCGGTACATCGGGATGTTCGACCAGCGGTTGACCGGCCTTTGGCCCATAGCCAGTGACGATGTTGACCACACCGGGAGGTAACCCGGCTTCCATCAGGCACTGCACCAGATTATACGTACTGGCCGAGGCATCTTCACCCGGTTTAATCACAACCGTGTTGCCACAGACGATGGCGGGCAGCATCTTCCAGGATGCAATAGCCATTGGAAAGTTCCACGGCGTGATCAGGCCAACTACACCGATTGGCTGCCGAATACTCATCTGAAACTTGTTGGGCAATTCGGAAGGGGTTGTCACCCCAAACATTCGCCGCCCTTCACTACCGGCGTACTGGGCCATGCCGATCGCTTCGACAATATCACCACCGGCCTCGAAGAGCGGTTTGCCCATCTCGCGAGTCAGATCGCGACTGTACTGCTCTTTACGGGACTGTAGCAGTTCAGCAGCGCGCAGCAAAATCTCGCCACGCTTTGGCGCCGGTACTTTGCTCCAGTGGGGGAAGGCGGCTTTGGCCGCTTCAACGGCGGCATAGACATCGCGCTCGTCGCTGTCGGCAAATACACCTACCAGATCGCGAGTATCGGCGGGATTACGCCGCTCAAAGGTTTTTCCGCTCTGAGCGGGAACGAATTCGCCGCCGATCAAGTTGTGGAATACACGTCCTTCGGACATCGTCGTCCTCCTCAATCGTCTAAAGAATGGCCCTATTCCGGTAACAGTGTGATTATAGCATGGTGTAAGTTGTGGTATGCTGTTACAGATTAACGAGCAAGACGAGGGGATGCATGTGATGGCCGATCTGGAAATGCGCGTAGCAGTTGCCAAAGTTCCTCGTTATGGTGAGCTGGAGAGCGGTGATACGCTCGAGACGATTGAGCGTCCGGGTGGTGGATTTTCGTTTGTTCTGGTTGATGGGCAGGGCAGTGGCCGCAGTGCCAAAACGTTGTCGCATCTGGTAGCGACGCGAGCGATTACGTTGCTGAAAGATGGGGCACGCGATGGGGCAGTGGCGCGGGCTGTGCATGACTATCTGTATACTTATCGAATGGGACAGGTGGCGGCAACGCTGAATATTCTATCGGTTGATTTTGCCGGGCCGAAAATTCTGGTTACCCGTAATAATCCGGCACCGTTTTTCGTTATTACACCACAGGAAATGCGCAGTTTTAACGCGCCCTCCAGTCCGATTGGCTTGCAGCCATTAATTCGTCCTCATATCAGTGAAATACCGGTTGCTCCCTATACCTATATCGTCTTGTTTACCGATGGCTTGTTGCGAGCAGGAGAGCGACGAGGTGAGGATTTGGGATTGCCCAATTATCTAGCGGCGTGGCCGGCCCACGAGGGTCGTGATCCGCAGACGCTAGTTGATAGCATTCTCCAGTACGCACTTGAGCTTGATGATGGAAAACCATCTGATGATATAAGTATTGTGGTGCTGGCCATTTTGCCGACGAACGGTATTCCCGGATTGCGTCGCTTGACGATGAGTGCGCCGATTGTGGCAACCAGCCTGTACGAACCACCTGATGAGCCGGAAGTGATAGATGATTAGGGCACCGGATGGCAATGGATCGACAACGTGGCAACCGACGGCAACGATCACCTACGTTACCGCAGGGCAGTGCACGGGAACGAGTTGCTCTGCTCCGTGCCCGGCGTCGGCAGCGTTGGCGATGGCTGGTTCTCATTGGTGGAGTCGTTTGTGTGCTGCTGCTCGCATTCAGCGGTGTAGGTTGGGTATGGAACACTCTGACCAGTATACGCCAGAATGAGCTGCGCCCGCTGACCAGGACGGCAACGCCGACCAGTACAATGTTTCGGCAACCATTTACGGTATTGCTGCTAGGTGTTGATCAGCGTGCTGATGGCGGCGAAGGTGTGCGCAGTGATACATTGATTCTGGCGTATATCCATCCGACCGAACAGTGGGTGAGTTTACTCTCGATCCCACGTGATACGGTGGCCGTGATCCCCGGTCTTGGCGAGCAGAAGATCAATGCTGCTTATAACTATGGTTATCAGCATGCAGCCAGTCTGTATGGGCCTGGTACTGATCCGGCTGCTGCCGGTGGGGCGCTGGTTGCCGAAACCGTTGCGATGTTGCTGAATATGCCGGTTGATTATGTTGCTCAAATCGATTTTAGTGGCTTTGAACGGTTAATCGATGCGATAGGCGGCGTTTTGATCGACGTTCCTGCCCCACTCCTCGACAGTAGTTTTCCTACCGATGATTATGGGTATGAGCGAATCTTCATTCCTGCCGGTCTACAGATTCTCGATGGGAAGACGGCGTTGAAATACGCACGATCCCGTCACGGTTCGAGTGATTTCGACCGTGCCCAGCGGCAACAGATGTTGTTGCGGGCAGTGGTTGCGACGATCCAGCGTCGGGGCCTGATCGATCAGGCAGGAGTGCTCGCAACGTTGCTTGAAGAGGTGCGGCGCAGTATCAAGACGACGCTGCCAATTGACGACCCGGCTGTCTTGCGGGACCTGTTGATGCTGGCCCAAGCGATTGATAGCAGCCGGATCGCAACGTTCGGTATTAATCCGCGTGATGTGGCCGTGGTTGCCGAGATTGGATCAGACATTTACTGGAACCGGCGCGATCTGGCAATGTTGGTCGAACGATTCCGGGCCGGGCCCCAGATCGATAGCGAACTGGCGAAAGTGCAAGTCTTGAACGGTACGCCGGTGAACGGTCTGGCGGGGCGAATCAGTCGTGCGTTGGCCCAGGCAAATTTTCAGACGCTGCCCGCCAGTAACACCGAACGGCGAGAGAAGACTATGCTGATCGATTATACCGGGAAACCGGCAACACTGGCCCGGCTGGCTGCGCATCTGGGTCTGCCACCGAGTCAGGTTTTTGCGACACCACCGGCTGATGCACCGCCCCAACCCTTGGGCGCAGATATTGTGCTGGTCGTTGGGTTGGATTACGAACCACGCTGGGCATTGGTACCGTAATGCGGTGATTCCTGGTTCAGCGTGATGCCGGCGAATGAAATGATATGTTGACAGAAACGACACTCTGGTTTCTACTGATCTTTATTTTTTTGGCGCCGCCGATCGGTGCGCTGATATTGCGTATGAGTCAGCGTTTCATTGGCGCTATCGGTATCGCAATCGGGATGACTGTCATCCTGATCGGAGTGGCAGCGGCTATCTTTACAATCAGTCGGAATCCATTGCCACCCCTGCGGATCAGTGATTTGACGTTGTTAACGGCCTGGGTACCGCCAGTCCCCGATGCGCTCGATCAAGAGCTGTTACCGGTTATGCCAACAGTGCCGGTCGTACCAACAATGACACCCCGACCAACGCTGACGGTAACGGCGACGAGAACGCCTGAACCAACACTCACTGCCGAACCAACTCCCACCGTTGAACCAACACCCACTGCCGAACCAAGTGCGACTCCGGAACCTCCTGCTACCCCAACAGCCGCTGGACCACGACGCTATACTGTGCAGGCCGGGGATACATTGCGTGTCATTGCCGAACGGTTTGGGGTTACAATTGAAGCAATTCTACAGGCTAATAATCTTACTCCGGCACAGGGTGACAACCTGCAAGTCGGGCAGGAACTGGTGATCCCATGACAACGATTCGCACGATTGAACGCCGACCATTCATTGAGCGTGGGCCAGCGCCACTCTTAGTCATGTTGCACGGTTTCGGTAGCAATGAACGTGATCTTTTTGAACTGGCTGATATGATCGATGACCGGGTCCATATTGTGAGTGCGCGGGCGCCAATTGCCCTCCCCTGGGGAGGATTTGCATGGTACGAGCTGAGTGGCGCTCCGGGCCGGTTAATTCCCGATCCAGTTGGGCGATCAAAGGCGGTTGAATTATTGATTAGGTTCATCAGTGAATTGCCGGGTCGGATCGGAACCGATCCCCAGCGTACTTATTTGTTTGGCTTCAGCCAGGGGGCGATCTTGAGCCTGGCTTTGGCCTGGCGGATTCCGGAACGCCTGGCCGGTGTTATTGCGGCCAATGGGTATCTTGATCCTGCCTTCACCACGCAGCCACCGGCTGCCGGTATCGAACGGCTTCCTATTCTGCAACTGCACGGAACCTACGATGAGGTGATTCCGGTCGAGCACGCCCGGAGTACTCGTGATATACTGACGCGCTACGCGCCTCGTCATCGGTATCACGAGGATCCGGTTGGGCACAGTCTGCATCCAAACGGTTTGAGCCTCATGCAGCATTGGCTGGCCGAGCAACTCGATGGGCCGCCGCCGCATACTGCCTGATGATAGGGGGCTTTTTTCGTGCAGGTGAGGTATGACCACTCATGGTTCGCGCTGTGCCAGTTGTGGGAAACCGTTGGTCGGTAGCTACTATGTCTTGGTTGATCGTCCAGAGCGGTTTTGCCCACAATGTATTGCTACCCGGCCCCGCTGTAGTACGTGTGGTGCGCCGCTCGGGAATCACTTCTGGGAGCTGCATGATGGGCGGCAGCAGTGTGATGCCTGCCATGCCGTGGCAATCTACGATCCGAGGCGAGCACAAGACCTGTTTCAACAGACAGCGAGTCTGTTGGCTACAGGGATGGGGTTACAGCTTTGGGTAGGGGTGGCCTTTCGTCTGGTTGATGCGCCAACGATGGCCCGGTTACGTGGCCTGGTTGCTCCGGGTCAAGATACACTTGGGTTGTACCGACGGCAGAATCATGTGCGGGTCATTTATGTGCTCTACGGGTTGCCGATGCTCGTTTTCCGTATCACGGCAGCCCATGAGTATGCACACGCATGGCAGGCCGAGCATTGTCCGCTGTTGCGGAATGATTTTCTCCGTGAAGGGCATGCGGAGTGGGTCGCCTATCACCATCTCTTGCAGCTTGGGAGTCATAAAGCGGCGGCACGGATGCTTGACGAAAATCATCCCTATCAGAAGCCACTGCGCTATCTGTTGAACCTCGAGGCGCAATTAGGAGTTGAAGGCGTCAATGCGTATATGATGCGGATTGATGACTGACGTGGTAGGGCGGGGGTTGATCACAATGCGCCTCACTAGGCCGTTGCCATTGACCATCACATCCTGTCGGCGAGCATAGTAGTACTAAAACGATGAAAATATGGTGGCTTGATCCGTTTCATGGAGGATCACACGCGGCAGTGGCGAGCGGTTATGCCGCACATAGTGCTCATCAGGTCAGACTCATTACAATGAATCAGGCTGGGGGATGGCGGTGGCGGATGCGAGGTGGGGCGATCACGCTGGCCCGGCAGGTGGCAGCGTTAGCTGAAATCCCTGATGTGATCGTTACGACCGATATGCTCGACCTGGCCGTCTTTCGGGCGTTGACCGATCGCACGTTGGGATTGGTTCCAGCCGCGATCTATTTTCACGAAAATCAACTGACGTATCCACTACCGCCGGGCCGCAAGCGCGATTATACCTTTGCCTGGATCAATTTTACCAGCGCATTAGTAGCCGATGCGGTTATTTTCAATTCTGATTTTCATCGGCGCGATTGGCTAACCGCCCTGCCGGCCATGCTCCGACGCTATCACGATTACCACGAGCTACAGACGGTAGATCAGATTGCTGCCAAGTCACTGGTGCTTCCACCTGGTCTTGATCTGCCACCCTTGCCATCGCGTCGTCCGCGTGACCCATCTGCACCGCCGGTCATTCTGTGGAATGCGCGTTGGGAATATGATAAGCAACCACACGTTGTGATGGCAGCGTTGGAATATCTGGCTGCGCGTGGGGTGACGTTTCGCCTGATTGTAACCGGCGAGCATATTGATCCGACGGCCCCTGATCTAGTGGCCGCCCGCCAGCGTTGGGCCGATTGGACGATTCATTGGGGTTTTGCCGAGAGTCGGGCAGCGTATCTGAATCTGTTGCAGCAGGCCGATATTGTGGTGTCGGCAGCCATCCAGGAGTACTTTGGGATTGCGATTCTCGAAGCGATTGCCTGTGGATGTGTGCCGCTGTTACCGGCCCGACTCAACTATCCCGATTTGATACCGCCGGAATGGCACGCTGATTGTCTTTACCCTACAGATGATGATCTACCAGCGGCGTTAGAGCGGTTGATCGCGGATTTGCCGCGATTAATGCAGTACAATTGGTCGGCGCTGGCGCTGCCTTACCGCTGGCAGAATCTGGCCCCACGTTATGACGCGACGCTAGCCGCACTGGTACGGTGATGAGATGGTGGAGCAAGGCTGGGGCGAAGCACCGCTTCGCCCCTACGAGTCAACATCCAACTGCGCGGGTCAGTTCTGGTCGTAACACCGTCCTGGCCGGATCAAGACGAGCCAGCACTCGTTGCACGATTCGCAGATCGTAGGCGATTTGGAGATTTTGCTGGGCATCGGGTGCAAACAAGCCGTGACCATAACGGTCGAAGCTGTTAGCCAGGTATAGCCACATATCGTTATCAAGTGTGTTTTCCGGCAGAAGACTGTACCAGCGCAAAAAATTCGTGATATGGTGTGAAGGATTGAGCGGGGGTAATTGCGGTTGCCCAAATACCATCCGCAGCCGATCACGGGCAGCAACCGCGTCACGGACGGTATCTTGCAGAGCGGCGCGTTGCAAGCCAACCGGTGGTGGTGGCAATTGGGGCAGTGATCGGCGATACGCATTGATATTGATCTGCTGCGCATGGGTCAGTATCTGGGCATCACGCGCTGATAACTGCTGGGGATGGTGAACGGTCGCAACAAACCAAACGTTTGGCGGTACCGGCAGAGCAGATAGCCTTTCGACGGCAAAGGGTAAGAGGTTGAGCCGCTTGTGTACATAATGAAAGAGTTCATCGGGGGCCAGGCCGTCGAAATAGACAATGTACAGCTTTCCGGTACCTTGTGGAGACTGCGCCTCGCTGAGCACCTCACTCAACTGGCTGTCACCGAACCGAGTATGCAGATCACGGAAATAATCATGTTGACCACTGCGTGTTGCCCAGTTTGCCGAACCAATCCTTATCAATTGACCGGGCGCGTCGCCGACAATTGCATGGGCCAGATGCTGCACCAGCGCCGCTTTGCCCGCGCCGGCGCGACCGCTCAGGACGAGACAGGGATAGGTTTTGAGCGCAACGTATACTGCTGTCAAGAGGCGGGCCGTTGCGGAATCGGCGGCAGATGTGAGACGCCGAATAGTTTCTTGTTCGGCACTACGCGAGAGGGCATGGTCAGCGGCGACCATACCTGGCTTCTGCCTGCTACCAGACGAGGCCAACTCCCAGCGGCCATCCTCGGCCTCGCCGCGAGCGCCATTGCTTACGGCATGGAAGTTGTAAGCTATCATAGTGGTTCACCTGAAACGAATATCAGACAAATCGCTGACATTCAACTCTTGACTGACGCCATTAACCGTAGCGCGATCGCCGATCAGGCTACGGTTGAGAATCACCGACTGAATTTGAGCACCGGCATTGATAATCGAATCGCGCACAATAGCCTGGCGCACAACTGCACCATCGGCAATCGAGACGTAGGGGCCGATAACGGCCTGGTCGATCACGGCGGTGGCGGCAATGTTAACCGGAGGAATGATGACAGCGTTTGGATACTCGGTAGCATAGTGGTGACCGTGATCGAGAAGGTAGCGATTGGTATCGAGCAGAGCCTCGATGGTGCCACAGTCGTACCACACCCTGACCGTTTCGGCGCGCAATTCTTCACCGCGGTCAATCATCACTTGCAGAGCATCGGCCAGATAGAACTCGCCTTTGGTTTGGATGTTGTTTTGCATAATGTAGTCGATAGCCGACATAAGGCGGGAGGCCTCTGGTACGTAGTAGATACCGGCCACTGCCAGATTAGAGATCGGCTCGCTCGGCTTTTCGACCAGACGCACGATGCGCCCTTTTTCAACGACTACCACTCCAAAACGACGCGGATCGTCAACCTCTTTGCAATAGACGATGCCATAGTTGGGGTGTTGATTGAGTTGTTCAATATCAAATTCGAGCAACCCATCACCAAACACGACCAGAAGCGGCCCGGTTAGATCATGGGCCAGCGCAATCGCATCGGCCTGTCCCCGCATCACCTTCTGTTCGAGGAATCGCATCGGGTAGGTGTAATTTGCCCGCATAAATTCCTCAATCTGGTTCCCTAAATAACCGACCACGCAGATCAGTTCGTCAATTTGGAGGGGAGCCAGATAATCAATGATGTGGGCTAACACTGCTTTGCCGGCGACGCTCACGAGTGGCTTAGGTCGCACGAACGTATGCGGACGGAGGCGAGTACCGAGGCCGGCGGTCAGGATCATAACGCGCATACGTTAGCTCCTTGGGCCACAACTGCAAGCGCTGCAACTACATCCACTAGCGGAGCTGCTGGTGGTGTTGGTGGTTGCTGCTTCGCCACGGCTATGCGTTGCAAATAAGGACAAACGACGTTGCACGTGGGTGCTTTGGCAGAAGGGGCAAACGATGTTTTGATCGGCAGCGTTCATCGGTCGTAGCTGTTCGAACTGGTGGGTGCAGTCCAAGCAGCTATACTCGTACATCGGCATAGCGTCACCTCATAACATCAGGGGAAAGAATCGGGGGCGGACGTGGCCCAATCGCATTATACCATGGCGCTAGTGGCAATGGGATAACGGTTTTCTTATTTTGGCGATAATGTTTCTGAATAGAAGTAAGGGGCGCAGTAGCGCTGCGCCCGTACATCCATCGTATAGTATGTCACCTGGGTGCGCGGGCCTCTGGCCCGCCTGGTGCGTAGGACATCACCTGGGTGCGCGGGCCTCTGGCCCGCCTGGTGCGTAGGACATCACTCGGGTGCGCGGGCCTCTGGCCCGCAGTGCGGTGAAGGCAATCCGAAGCGGAACCCGTTGAAAATCCCTGACGATCACCGAATCGTGTAGGCACTTAGCAAGCTCTGTTCGCCGAGCAACTGGCGCTGCGTCTGAAAACTGAGCTGGGCGCGTTCGACAAATGCCCGTGCCTCTTGAAAGCGCAGTGCAGCACGGTTGGCGTGGGATACGTCGTATGTGCTGTAGAACTCAAGAATTGCATCAAGACCAGCCAGCTCTAGTTCAAGGCCACGCCGGTAATCTTCGTGCGCCGGTACCAGTACCCCCGGCGGTCGTAACTCGCCCAGCGTTGCCAGTGCCCCGGCGACAGTTGCTCGCAAGCGCTGAGTCGCCGCGACGTGGTTCACCGATGCACCGCCGGGCTGACTGGTCTCCTGGCGGTAGGTGTCGGTCGCGGTACGCAAAGCGGCACGGATGTCATCTACTGCGCTGAGGTAAGAAACGGTCAGACTTTCAACGACTGCCAGTGGTTCGGCCTCGAGGACGGGTAGTGGTGTAGGGGTGGGAAGGGCAGTCGCAGATGTTGTTTCGACACTGAACGTCTGCGTCTGTGCGGCAGCGAGGGCCGCGAGAGCCTCTTCGCGGGCACGACTGACGCTTTGATGCAGGAGGAGTGCGACGGTCAGTAACACGATGGGTATCAGCCAGAGTACAAGCCGAACCCGTGAGGTTTCACGGCGTTGCCAGCGCCAATGGAACCACCAGTCATGACTCGATTGGGTGACTACCGTGGACGATGGTGGCGGTGGTGGGTTGGTGGTTGATTCGGGTGAGACGGTTGGTGGGCTGAGATCGGCTACTGGGCGTGACGTGTCTGTGCCCTGACGCTGGAGGTAGGCCAGGCCGCGCCGGGCATACGGATTGGCTGGATTGATCTGTAAAACGGCTTGTAAGCAAAACATGCGTTGCGCAGGATCATCAACGACATCGCTGAGCCACAACCAGGCCCGTTCGTCACGTGGATCAAGCCTGAGCGCACGGGCCAGCAAGCCGGCTGCAACGCGCCGCTGACCACCACGCGCGGCGGCGATACCACGCTCGACTAATTCACGGGCTTCGGCTGGATGTGCCTGTACTCCAGTCTCACTTGTGGTGGTTGTCATTGTTGTCTCGTTCAACGTGCTGCGATAGATAGCAACTCTAGTTTACCACTGAATGGATGGTGATGTCATTCTTCTTCTGTCGCTGTCTGACATTGCACGGTATTCATACACCACCGGCTTCGTGAGAGTGGTATCACGTTTTCGGTGCTTGGGCTACAGGATGCCTGACCCGCTCAACTTTCTCTGTGCATAACGTGCATAAGGCGAGTTGAGAAGTCGCCTTGACCTGGATGCAGGTAGCGTATATGACATTATTGCAATGCGTCAAAACGTATTTTAGCTTAGGTGTTCGTTCCATTCTTGAACGATGGATAAGGTGGTCTTGCGCGTCAGTGATCGGGCAACAACGCATTCAAGGCCCGCTGAATCAACGTCGAATCTTGTACCAGATTGGCCCGCACCGTCTGCCAGTATTCGGGCCGTTCGTACCCCAACTGCCAGATAGCGATCCCGGCCAGATCGAGCCGCTGTACAGTTGCAATTTTATCGGCCAGGCCGGTATCGGTCATAAACCAGACTGTGCGGGTGCCGGCGCTGGTGCGATAGGTAAAGGTGCTCTCGCCGACCCGACCGCGAGCGTTGCGCTCGATAAAACTGACCGTTGGCTGATATTCGTTGATAATTTCTTCAATGATACGCCACGGTCGGGCAGTTGCGTTCCCGTTGGGTGGCCAGTCGTAGCCGTAGAAATGTACTCCCAGCAAGACTTTCGCCGGATCGACCACCTCGCGGGCGTAGTTTGCCACAGCTTCGATCCAGTAGGCCGGTGCGACCGGGCCAGGCCCGGAGCCACGCCAGTGGTAATCGTAGGTCATGATCCGTAGTTGATCAACATGCGGCCCAATCGCTGCCCAGTCTTGAAAGGCACCTAGGCCACCGTCGTCGCGATCTTTGGCGTGCACAGCCACGGTAAGCAGTTTGTTGTGAGCGTGCAAGGCAGCGGCTAGATCAACAATGAATGTGGTAAAGTCATCACGGAGCGACGGCGCCAGCGATTCGTAATCAATGTCGATGCCATCGTAGTTGCGGGCCAATACCTCATCGACGATATTCTGAATATGCCGTGCGCGCAGTTGCGGATTGCTCAACACAGGCACGACGGCGCCAGGATTATTGACGTTGTGGATGGATGGGATGATCCGCACATTGTTTTTATGGGCGATCTCTACCAGCTCATCGTCGCGCTGACCGTACAGTCGACCACTGGCATCGGTGGTGTACCAGAAGGGACTGATGTCGTCGATAATATCAACGTTAGCAAAGAACGAATCTCGTGCGTCGCCGACGAAGTTCGGCGGGAGCCAGACCGCAATATAACGACCACTCTTCGGATGGTAGCCAATCGTTTCTGGCTCGGGCGGCGCCGCAGTGGGTAGCGGTGTCGGTGGGATGGGGGTAGGTAAGATCAGCACCGGTGCAGATGTGGCTGTCGGTTCTGGGGCTGTGGTGGGGATGATGGCGCCGGTTGAGAAGGTGATGAGCGTGCTCGACATCTGCAATGTTTGCCAGAGGAGGAATCCGGCAATTGCCAGTGCACTCAGATAGATTATTCCGGTGATGATGGTGCCAATGCGCACGTGCAACCTCATACTAGCAAAGCGACAGATGTCTACCCCATCAGTAGGCATCCAGTTCGCGGAGCCGTTCGTCGCTGATTCCAAAATGGTGGGCAATCTCGTGGAGCACTGTGCGTCGTATCTGTTCGCGCAGTGCTGATCTGGTACGAAAATCGCGCTCCAGTGGTTCCTGGAAAATGGTGATGATAGCCGGTGGCACAATGTCACCCGATTGCTGTTCGGTGATCGGCACACCCTCGTAGAGACCGTAGATGGTTTGCCAGGGACTTAGACCGAGGGCACGCCGTTGCTCACGGCTTGGCCGTGGTGCTACAACGATCTCAACCGTCTCCAGGTAACGAGCAAAGACGGGTGGGAGGTTGTCAAGGACTTCAGCCACCAGATCGGCAAACGTTGTTCCAGCCATCAGTTTCAGGGCATCGGTACGCTGTTTCATTTCGCTTCATTATAATGGTCGCTGCTAGAGAGCGTCAAGCATTGTGTTTATCTGAAAACAGGGTCCAACGTGTATAGGATTGTGGTGTGTATAACAAAAATGGTAACACTATTACTATTGTAGGCACAAGCCCTATCAGAGAACGGTAAAGACCCAACAGGGCCGAGCGGAATATGATGATAAACTATCACGATGTGGAGCTGCGTCAGAATGTCCTGGACGTGAGTTTAATGATCTTATTGCATGGTCGGCTACGCTGCACAAAAAAAGAATGCCCTCCGACAAACAAGTATATTGAAAGAGAACAGGACCTACAGCGATGCGATTAGCGCTTGCCGTCTTTTTCATGCTCAGTGGTTTCTACTTGCTCACGATGAGCGGACATACATATTCGGCTGATGAAGAAACGATGCTTGCCGTCACTCGTAGCCTGCTCGAACGCGGCGATGTGGCAGTTGTCGTTGAAGATGGTGCACCGGTCGTGGCGTTGCGTCCTGGTCGTGATGGCAACGTCTATTCACCTTACGGCATCCTTCCTTCGCTACTTGCCATACCACTGCATCTGTTGGGCACGATCATCGCACACACCGGCTCGTCTGCCGACTATGCGTCTCGGTTTACAGTAACGATGCTAAATGGATTGCTCACTGCGGCAACATGTGCCGTCATAGCGCGATGGGCACAACGACTTGGTGCGACAACTGGATGGTCAATAATCCTGGCACTCCTGTACGGCCTAACGACCTTTGCCTGGGTTTATGCTCGGACATTCTTTTCCGAGCCGCTCGCTGCCCTCTTGATCCTTGGCGCGACCTACAATGCCTGGAGTGCATTTCAATCCTCCAGAACCAATTATTGGCAACTGTTTGTGTCAGGATTGCTGTCCGGGTTGCTACTTGTGACGCGAATTGCTGCTGCGGTTGCACTGCCGATCATCGCTCTGTACATTCTCTGGGAATTATCGAACGTTTGGCTGCAATACCGTTTACTGTTGCAAATGTACGGGGTCGCGGTACGACGATGGCACATTCCGCGTAGCGTATTCATTGGAGTATTAAGCTGGATGGTTGGATTGCTTCCCGGTCTGGCCCTGTTCGGATGGTACAACCTGGCCCGCTTTGCAACACCAATAGCCTCTGGATACGAAAGTGAAGCATTTTCGTTCACCACCCCGCTTGGTGAAGGGCTTTTCGGCTTGCTGCTTAGTCCGGGAAAAAGTGTGTTCTTGTATGCACCAGCTCTCTTGCTGGCACTTCCTGGTGGGATTGTCTTCTGGCGGCGCGGCAAGCGAGCATTGGTTCTGATAGTTGTAGGATTGTTCCTCTCGCACCTATTCCTCTATGCCTGCTGGGCACATTGGCCAGGTGGTGGCGTTTGGGGGCCACGCTTCTTATTGCCGGTCGTGGCGCCGGTTATTATTCTGGCGGCCAGTCTTTTCAGACCAACCTCGGCGCAACAGTTGAAGATAGGCCTGTGGATACTGGTGCTCGTCCTCAGTACTACAGGATTCATCGGTAATCTTGGTGGTGTTCTTCTTAATTTTGATACATATATTGTTTTGACCCCTTTCCATAACAGTACCTACACTATCGCTGACTCGCCACCGGTTGGGCACTGGCGGCTGTTGTTCGACCGATGGGGGCGTTATCGCGTTCCGCCACCTTTCTGCCAACTGGGTGATGGTATCTATGCCAGCGAGTCTACAGATGGCGCAATATTCCCGCGACGCACCGGACCTCAAGGGGAATTTGCTTGTCTTATAAACAGCGCCGCACGCATCACACTGATACTTGATGATCAACGTCCGGCCGGAGCACCTGATAGTCAATTGCGTCTCCGCTTGAACGGTTATGATCAAGGCAGATTACCGAATGGGCAGCGACGTTTCTATTACCTGCGCTTACCATCTGGTTGGAGTCGTTTGGAGGTTGTTGTACAGCCGTGGAATCCACTTGCCATAGGTTTCAGTGATCGTGATGAGCCATTAGGGCCAATCATCGTTGCCTTGTATGGTCAGACCGATGATGATACTCGTCTTGCAATTGTAGATACTGCTGTGGCGCCACTACCGGCACGTCCCAGTCCTCGTTGGGCATGGTACTATGAACCGGCGAACCAGCATCTGATCGACCACTGGCTTTGGTATCTACCGCGTTCCGAACTGACAACCGAACAGGCGCTACGAATGGGAGGCCTGATCATTCTGACCGGAACGATCAGCCTTATTGCAGGGATTTGGCTACTCGTGATGATACGGAAACCCCGTGAGCGCGATCATTCCACGTATGATCACAACTGAACTCATCTTCCCACCCGAAGAATAGACCTTGATAGTGAGTTGTCGTTATCTTCTGCCGTTATGCCCATGGAGATTGGTATGTCTACAGGAAAGGGCATAGCTTGGTGCACAAAGGTTGTTAGAACCTAGCTCACACGTCTCTAGGCAGAATGTGTAAGGCAGGCTTCCAGCGTCTCGTTCGTAATCTAAACGGCAAGAATCACCGAATGGAAGACCGTCGGGCAGGAATGAATTAACATTTTCATAATTTTTTATTAACAAAAGATAAATCGAGTTATGGTATCATAACTGTGCATCGACAAAACACGTCTCGCAAATGTCTACCCAGGTATGTCTATTACTCCATACCTCGAACATCTCAAACGCACGCTTCCTTCTGGTGCAACGGTATACTACTTTGCTCCGGACGGAGTCGTTTATGTTGTGGGGCGAGATTGCCTCCGTCGTCTTGATCCAACCCGACGCAGCGAAGACTGCATTGAAATGCTGCGCTTTATTGACACCGGCCAGTATACGCGCTATCTCATCGGCTCTGCTGTGACCTCAGACGAAAACCCGACGAACGCCACCTATAAGCTTGGCTTTGTCCGCCCGCACAGCGCCTTTACGCCACACGCCCACGGCGCAGAGCACTTTGTGCTAAGCATGGGGTATGCGTCGTGTGGGTTGTACGATCAAGAACGGTCAGCCGTCGCTCACGTGCGTCTGATCCCTGGTTCGATGCTGTACATTCCGGCAATGATGCCACACTCGTTCAATAATCGCGCCGATACACCGCTGCCACTGGTGATTGCTAACACCGGAATGGGTATCGATCACGAGGATTATGCAATCACCGCAGCGATGGCAGCGGAGCGTGCGCTTCGAGGCGATCAGGCAGCAGCGCGGTTACTTGAGGCGTTGCGGCAATTGGAAACGGAAATGGCAACGGATCGGGTACACGCAACGACATCGCTACGCGAACGACTGGCAGGGTGGCTCCGGCGACTTGCCAGTGTGCTGGAGGGAGGTGCATAGATGAAATGCCCGCACTGTCTTGCTGAACTGCGCTACCGTGAGCGAACCGGTCGAAGTTGTTCGTATTGTCAAAAAACGTTTGCTCTGGAGCCACGAGAGAACAAGTTGAGTCTTAGTGACCTGCGCTTACGCGGTATTGCCGAACGTTTGAGTGGGAAAGGTACATACAGGTATACTGCACAGCAATTAGCACATGCAGTAGTTTTTCGAGTGTCGAAAGGAAGGTCGCAATTTACATCTTTTTTATCTCAGAAATTGATAACTTTTGTAGCATTGATAACTTTTGTAGCACCTTTCTTCATAATAATATTCATAATGTTATGTTTGAATTTTGTTATATTCAGGTCAGTAATGTTTCTCATTAACTTTCTCCCAATATTACTAATATTTCTTTTTGTTGTACTTATTATGTTTATTCCGATATATTTTATGTTTTTCCGGACAAATCCTCTGGATATCAAAGAATCTGCACAAGCGCTTGCACAATTCGAGACCGAATACATCGCACCCTGGGAACAAATCCATGGCCCGCTCCCCGGCCGTGTCGCCGAGAAAGAAATAATTGCTCTGCGCCAGTTTCATATGCCGCTGTCTCGTGTGCGGGCGGTGGTAGCCTCCTTTTCCGAGGATGTTCTCGACTGTTTACGAGTTAATGGCTTAGTAGAGCAGCTTGGACTGGCGTTACTCAACCCCCGTCGGCTTACCGATTTCGACAGAGATGTTATTAACCTGTTACGTAGTCGGCCACGCCTGCCACTTTTACTTATTCACGATGCCAGTCTGTTTGGGAGTTTGATGGCGACGATTCTGAGAAAGGAGTGGGAACTCACCCCGCAACACCGGATTATTGACCTGGGGTTGCATCCACGGCACGTGCAAAAATTGCGCTTACCCTGGCGCAAGCTCCGTCTGTCGCGAGAATGGTTGCAATTATTTGAATGGCAGGCCAGCGTACCAAACGGCTTAAAGCTGACGAAGGCCGAGCAAAAATGGTTACGCAAGGGGTATGAGACCTCTGTGCTGTTTATTCCACCTGCCCGCCTGATAAAGGTGGTAACGAAAGCGGTAGAACGAGCAGCACTAAAGCGGGCAACGGTTGCAGTAGAACAAACTGTACCGAAGCAAATGGTTGATCCAGAAACTCAGGCCCAGACTAAGGCTCGGTCGGTTGGGTTTATGACCTGGCCTTCGTAAAGGAAGCGGATGCAATGATTAGGAGAACGCCTTCACTCCTATCGCTTGTTACCGCACTTGATCAGAGTGTGACGCGGTTAGACAGCTTCGGGGTTCGTTACACACGTCGGCAGCTTTACTACGAGGTTTGTCGAACGCTGCGCCCATTTTCCCGCCTAGTTGATCGATGGTCTTACTCGGTGACCGGTGGCATCGCAGGCCTGATGGCGCTATCTGGTAGACGACCATTGTGGAATGGGGTGGTAAGTGCTGCTGTTCAGGTGACGTTTCCCCAGCTTGTACGCCATCTGCCGTTTACGATCCACCCGCCGGTATCGGTTGCGCTGTTCGATGAGGCGTTGGCAGTGTATCAGACACGCTATGGGGAACCGGCTGGCCTGCTCTCTGACGTACCACCGATGTCTTCGCTGACGTTCGGTGAACGTGAATCTGACCTGTACGATTATGGCTTGGCCTACGCAATCATCTGCCAGGATAGCTCGATTGCACACATGTTGCGGGCAAACTATTTACATATGGAAATACCCTGTGCAATTCTGGCGGCCGAGGAGGCAACGCCATTACCAGATGCGCTGGTAGCTATGCTCATGCGCACCCCTTCACCTAGAGTACTCCTGTTACACGACGCTAGCCTGTCCGGTATGCGTTGGGTTAGGGATGCCCCCGCACAACTGGAGCTACCATACGGTTTGCGGGTGCGTTCGTTGGGATTACGTCCTATCCACGCACTACGGCGCCATCTCTTTGCGTTACATCAACCGGTTGATCCCAATGAGATACCAGAGACGCTATTACCGATTGAGCGTCTTTGGATGGGGACCGGTTTATACACCGAGATTGCTGCGTTGCCGCCAGTGTCATTGCTCCGTGCGCTACGGGCTGTTACTCGTGCACGGCCCAAGCGAGCTTCGTGGTGGTCGAGAGTGCGTCAGTGGCGTACATCTGGATACATGAGCTGGGTTTCATAACCTGGAGGGTCATGTGAAACTAGAGCCTCGCGTCTTAACATACAAAGATGAAGTGCTTGCCGACGGGAGTGTCCGGCGTTCCTTTAGCGATGGTAACTACGAGTGGCGACGGCGGCAGTCAGATTGGCTGGTAGAGTGGCAGGATAGTCATGGATACTCTGGCGTTGATGAATTACTCGGCGATGGCATTATTAAACGCACCCTGAGTAATGGCAGAGTTTTCTATGCACGCGAGCAAGGGTATGGGCGCACGCTGTGGTACGGGGGACGAGTATTAACGATCAATCAAACGTCGTTTGGCGGACGGGTGGGGATGATCTTGGCATCGCTGGGCGCCGGTTTTCTGTTGGGATCACTCGTGCCACCACCAGATTTTTTGACGCCAGAGGAAGAGGAGATGCTACGACAAAAATTGCGGGAACAAATGGCGGGTAGCACAAGTACTGGTTCGACGGGCGGCTCTAGCAGTGGTGATTCTGACGATGATTCTTATGACTATGAAAGTCAGTATGATCCGGTCGTCGTTGAACAAGATGCGGATATTGACAGCGGTGATCTTACAGACGATCTCGACATCGGAGATTTTGGATGACTTCGGAAGTGATGAACCATCTGATTATCTCTGCTGTTGTTCCTGATGGAAAGCCACTGCAATCCGTGCAGATTGATGGCCGGTCAGTGGCTGGTTCAGCGAAATTGTTCAACCGGGCCTTCCTGCTTGAGACTTTGCGGCGTGACGGTTGCCCGTTGCCAGAAGATTGCTCTGACGAAACGATATTGTTGCAACTGTATGCCCAATACGGTGCACGTGGTTTTGCGCTGGCTAATGGCATGTTTGCCCTCGTCATCGTTGACGGCGCCGATCTCATCCTGGTTCGCGATCACGTAGGGACGCGCAGCCTGTTCTATACCTATGGTGATGGGCGATGGATAGCCTCGCTCTCTTTGCAAGCATTGCGCGCATACCTTCCTCAGGCACGTCTTAATCTGAATGCGGTTCGTGCGTTTCTGACCTTTGCCTATCTGCCGGGGGAAGAGACGCTGATTGAAGGTGTGTACAAGATGCTGCCGGGGCGTTGTCTCCGCTTAAAGGCCGATGGCGGAAGCCACGAAGAGATATTTTGGGAACCTGCTGAACGTGAATGGAGCGAGGCTGAACCGCCCGAGACGTATGCGCAACGGTTACGTACTCTGCTTGAACGGGCGGTTGCGATTCGGTTACCGGTGGATCAGGAGGTGGGAGTCTTTCTTTCGGGTGGTATTGATAGCAGTCTGGTTACCGCCCTGGCAGTACAGTTGCATAACCGCACCGTGCGCACGTATGCGATTAACTTTGGCGAAGAATATCCCAACGAACTGGCCTATTCCGGTCTGGTTGCAGCTCACTGCCGCACAAACCATACCATCCTGACCTTTAATGGACAGCAGATTGCCGATCATCTGGCAGAGACGGTGGCCTTTCTTGATTGTCCGGTTGGCGACCCGTTGACGACACCCAATTTGCTGATGGCGCGTGCAGCAGCCCGTGATGGCCTATCGGTGATCTTGAATGGTGAAGGAGGCGATCCGGTGTTTGGTGGCCCCAAGAATCTGCCGATGCTGATGTTTGAATTCCACCGCACCGATCCAGACCCGGTAGCTCGCGCTCGGGCCTATTTGCATTCGTATCAAAAGTGCTACGGCGATCTAGCGCGGCTGCTTCATCCAGATGTGCTTGCGACGTTACGCGCAGCACCACCACTGGAACGTCACGTCCAACCGTATCTGGAATCGCCGCGTATGTCATCATTTCTTAACCGGTTGCTGTATACCAATCTCCGTACTAAAGGAGCACACCACATTCTGCCAAAGGTTGAGCGGCTAACGGCAGCCGGTGGTGTGGAAGGTCGTTCCCCACTCTTTGATCCAGAGCTGGTTGATGCGGCGTTTGCGCTGCCACCAACGCTGAAACTCAACGGATTGCAAGAGAAATGGCTCTTGAAACAGGCGGTCCGCGATCTGCTGCCGTCAACGATTTTGTACCGTCCTAAGAGTGGAATGTTGATGCCGGTAAACTATTGGCTCCATGGCCCACTGTCCGCGATGGCAAATGACGTATTGCTCGGGCCATCGGCACGCACGCGCAACCTCTTCCGTGAACAAACTGTTCGTGCTTGGATGCAGGGAAGAGGGTTGGTCTGGCGACGTCACGGTCAGTTTATCTGGTTGCTGCTGACGCTAGAGTTATGGCTTCGGGCCTATCGATTGTAGACAAAGACCATGGACATTCTCCGTCATCCCGATAGTGTAGTGGATGAATTGCTCGCCGCTTTGACAACCAACGGTTTAATCTATGGAACGGGTGAAACATATCCGTCTTTAATCACGCCTTCGTCGTGCATCATCAGTAACGATGAAGTGGCTGCTATTGACGCTGATCTGCGTTGTTTACAGCATTTTTATCGAACGTGGAATGCTCTCTACCGGGCTGCCCTGGCCGGTGAAGAGCCACGTTGGATTGCCGATTTGTGCGAGTATGGCCTCCGGCCTGAAGAGATTCAGGCGCAGCGGATGACGCTCGCGGCCGGTCTTGAACCGCGTTTTTGTCGGGTTGACTACATCACAATTGGTGCAGACCGGAAAATTGCCGAAGTGCAATGGAAATCGGGAGGATTGGGGCTTTTCTTCGGCATTCACGATGTTTGTGCTAGTATTGCCCCGACCCCTACCGCACGTGCTGGTCATCCGGTACAGGGGCTTTACCAACTCATCATGCGCTGTAATGGTCACAACCCGGTTGCAGTTAACGCAGTTCGTAGTGTCTGGTTGCGGGGTGAACATTACCTGCGCCGCAGCTACTTGCAACGCGGAATACGCTATATTGTTCTTGATCGGCGTGAGGGATCGCGGCGGATTATTGAGCGAAATGGGTATCTCACGATTGCCGAGGGTGGCAAGCTGCTCCGCATCGATTTTCTGTACGGTCAAGAATTGCTCCCAGCACTTCCACCACCAATGATTGTGCGGATCGCACGGGTGGCTGCCGAGGGTAAACTCTGGGTTGAAACCCCGCTGAACTATGTCTATCGTCAAAAGTGGGGCATGGCGCTGCCGTTTATGCCGGCTTATGCTCATCTCTTTGATGATCGGCTACGGGCGCTCTTTGGGGCTGTTGCGATGTTGCGTTCCGATGTCGTCGATCTCTCACCGCTGGCGATTGGTTTGCCCGCAGAGATTGCTTGTCAACTCCAGCGCATTCGTACTATCGATCAGATCGCTTATCTATCAACAGCGGCACGGCGCATGCTGGTATTGAAATGCGGTGCGGGGAGTGGCTTGTATTACAGCCAGGGTCGTGGTGTCTTTCGTATCAATGGTTCGCGGAGTGCAGCCCAGAAGACACTGGCGTTTGTGCAATCACGAATCGCACAGGGCGAACCATGGATTATCCAGCGTTATGTGAATGCGACCTATCCGGTCGATGTCTATGCCCCGTGGTCACCGCACACATTTGAGCGGATCGATGCGCATGCCCGGTTTATGGTTTATGCCACATTCGATCAATCCGGGTCGCCGCAGATGATTGGCGGGCTAGGAAACTTCGGTCGTGATTGGAAGGTCAGCGGGAAATCAGCTCAGGTTGATGAACGAGGACATCTTACGGGAACGGCATTCAACGATATGCGGTTCTATCAGCATTCGTGAATGGGCGCGGCAGCGCCGCGCCCCCACCGTGTGGGTATGATACCTTTCACCGCACTTATGATAACCGCTCCCATGCCTCGAGCACCAACCGCCGGGTGCGGTATTCGCCGTATTGACGTATCTCCTTCTCCTTCAGCACGCGAAAGGTTTCGCCGGGGAAGGTGCTGGCAGCAGCGCGGGTAGCGTAGCCAGCCGGGTCGAGCGGGTCTGCCACCTCTTCCCGCGGGTCGAGTATGTCTTCCAGTTCGCGTTCGGTCAAATCCGCCGGGTCGAGGATGTAGCGCAGTTGCTTGCGCGTCAGGCCGTAGAGCCGGGCGTAATAGGCGTCCAGCTCGGCGCGCAGAATGGCGCGGCGGTCTTCGTCCCAGGTGAACGGCGGGAAGGGGAAGCCCTCACCCCCTGGCCCCCGCTCCCGCGCTGCGGGCGAGGGGGGATGGCCCTCACCCCCTGGCCCCCGCTCCCGCGCTGCGGGCGAGGGGGGATGGCCCTCACCCCCTGGCCCCCGCTCCCGCCCTGCGGGCGAGGGGGGCTGGCCCG
>NZ_JANSHM010000039.1:0-28134 GCF_047461635.1 Synechococcus sp. W55.2
ATCTTGTTGCTTGGGTGGTTTTTTCTCTACGCAAATCTGGATGTAGTAGGAGCCATCTTTGCGCTTGACCAGGGTGGTAGCTTTTGGGTTGGAACCAGCCAGCATCCCACGCTGGTAGTTACCAATGGCTAGCTCAAAGCGTTCTCTCCCTTCAACCGTGGTCAGCGACACCGTCCAGTCTTTCTCGCGGAATGAAAAGATACGCGCGTCGTAGGTAACGAACCTACGCTTGAACTCTTTAACCGGACGGTTGCGCTGTCTCGCCACTTTGCGGGCACCGGCCATCCGTCTGCAGACCTGCTGAGCCAAGTTACTGGACAAGCCGAACCGGGCACGGATTTCGCGGTAGCACAGAGATTGAAGTTTAACGGCGTTGGTGACTTTCTCGGGCGTGTTTTGGTTGACCCAGTTCAACGCCTGCACAAAGGCATCCAAGGTCGCGTCCAACTTTGCGGCCTGCGACTGGGACACCTTGAGCTTACAGGAGACGGTCAGGACTTGGGTCATGGTTCTATCGTAACTTCCGCATTCCTCCCGACACTGACCCTACGGGTACAGTGCGGGGCTCCTGCGATTTCTAGCTGAGATGACCTTGAGAGTTTTGGACTAGAGCTGGGTGGAGCTCTCCTAAGACTAGGTAGCCCGTAGCTGCACCGGCATAACCAAATAACAGAGCCGCATTGCCCCAAGGGGCTTCCAGATGGCCGGCTGCGTGGCGCCGTTTAGCTCCAGGCTCACCTGCTGCGTATGAAACACCCTGAGGGCATCCAGCAGGTAACGCACATTGAAGGCCAGCTCCAGGTCAGGACCAGACATCTGCACTGGCAACGATTCCTCGCCACTGCCCACATCGGGCGCCTCGGTGCTGATGCGCAGGGTTTGGGTTGCGGCAGAAAGATTGAACTTGACGATGTCGTTTCTTTGGGCAGCAAGTACTCCCACCCGCTCCAGCGACTCCATCAAGGGCCGACGCTCCAGGGTTACCTGCCGCTCAAATTGCCTGGGAATTAGGCGGTTGTAGTCGGGATATTGGCCCTCCAAAAGGCGGCTGGTGATCCGCTGTTGGCACTGCGTTTTGCTGGCGCGAGGAGGCAGCACAAACTGCACCTGGGATCGGTCAAACCGCAATTCCACCGTAGAGGCCGCGGTCTGGGTGCCGAGGATGCGCTCCACCTCTCGCAAAGTGCGAGCGGGAATGGTGAAATCCAACCCCATTCCCGTATTGGCCGAAGCAACCGGGATCCCTTCGGCCTCCACCTGCACCATCGCCAGACGGTGCCCATCGGTGGCTGCAAACTCCAGGCAAGGGGGATCCCCCGCCAAGAGCTTGACATGCACTCCTGTGAGCACCTGCTTGGTCTCATCTCCAGAGGCCGCAAAAAGGGTTTGGCCGATCCCTTGCAACAGGCTCTCGATGGGCAGCTCCAGGGCCTGAGCTGTTGGGCTTTCCTCCCCCACAAAATCGCCATCTGCGTCGGCGGTGCGGAGCGATATTTCCGGTAGGGTGGGGTACTCTTCAGCCGACATGCTGCGCACTTGGTACTGGCCGGCTGCCGACATGAGAATCACAGGGGCACTCTCCTGGGCTTGGCTGCTCGCGTCAAGAGTCACTGGGCCGCTGGGCAGACGGCTAACGATGTCGCTGAGCAGCTTGGCCGGCAGGGTGGTGCGACCGGATCCCCTGACCTGAGCCTCGAACTCGCTGCGAATGCACAAGTTCAAGTCAAAGGCGGTCAAAGCAACCCGCTGAGTTTCCGCGTCGGCCTCCACCAACACATTGGCCAAAACGGGCAGGGCGGGGCGGCTGGCCACAGCCCGTCCAACGGAAGCGAGGTGGTGGCTGAGATCGGCTTGCTCGCAGGTGAAGCTGAAACCCTCCGGAGACGAGTCCACGGCCCCGTCAAGGTATCCCTCCCCACGCTGAGGAGCTGCAGTCTTGCTGCTGCGCAACACTGCCGCAAATGACTCGGCCTCGAGTTCTCGATCCACAGGACGTTGAGCTTGCACCATGGGGGGCACTTAAGGGCTGCACACGCAGATCCTACACCGACTGCCCCGGTTGGATCCCTCCCCTTGCGGTCGAGTTTTGGAAAATTTGCCTCGCGCGTAGGACAGATCTGAAATTTCGACCCCTGCCTAATTTAATTTTTTGATCTAGTAGTAGTAGGGGCTGTGGAAACTGTGGAAAGTGATCGTCAACATCTTGCGCCATGAGCTTTTGAGCTTATTCCCCACCTGTGGAAAAACTGTGGATAACTTGGCCACTTTTCCACAGAGTATTTATACCTGTTAATAACTTGGGGGGTTTTTCCACAGGTTTTCCACAAATTTTTCAGGTTTTTCCACAGGTTTTCCACAGGCTAATGTTGTGATTTCCTGACAAATTCATAAAAATTAACACACAGTCAGTGTAGGATCCCGTAATGTAGTGAGTCCTCCCCCTAGATATGGCCAGGAACTCCATCGGAGGTGGGGCGGGCTTCGCTGGATTTCCACAGGTTTTCCACAGGCTGTCGAAGAAAGCCTGGGATATTGCTCTGGGATTGTCGGCCTTGCCTGGCCACCTGTGAGCTGACACGGGATTTTTGGCAAGACCCCAGAGGAGCGGGAAAGCGCTCTGCGCACCAGAAGCGGCAAAGGAGGTCAGGATGAGGATGGGACAGCGCCTGACCCAAAATTGGGCTGCTGCAGGAGCAAGTCGCAATAGGGATGCGGTCTAGAGTCCGTACCCGCGAAGGGCCAGGCGTAGGTCAACGGGATCCGTTTTGGTGATGGCGGGAGCGCAGCACGATCACGTCAGAAAGCTGGCGCAGTTGACTTTGAACCTGGGTGAGCTGTTTTTTATCACGTACATCGATACAGAGATCGATCAAGGCGGTGCGGTTGGCAAAAGTTTGTACCTTGGCATTGCGAACATTGATACCTTGATCCGATAGGCGGGAAAGGATGTCCCGCAGCACCCCGACGCGGTCGATAACCTCCAGATGCAGTTCTACCGGGTAGATCTGGGTGCTCTGCCGCAGTTGCTCTTCGTTCCAGCGTACTGGCACCAGGCGTTCCCCCGAAACCTGAGCCACCCGTGGACAGTCCTGATGGTGGATACTAATACCCTTAAAGCGGGTGACTACGCCCAAAATCGGATCCCCCGGCAGCGGATTACAACACTTGGCCAACTGGTGTTTCAGACCCTCCACCCCCAGAATGGGAGATTGGGATTTGATAGAACTGGGAGCCGCAGAAGCCCGTGGCAACAACAGCTTGGATCCCTCAAGCGATTCCTCCTCTGTGGGAGCAGATACTGCCGGCCTGCTGACCTCCTGCAGCCGATGGATCACCAGCGTGGGGGTTGTCTCACCATAACCCAGAGCGGCCAACAAATCCTCTACACTGGCGTAGTTGAGCTTTTCGGCTACCTTCTGCATCCGCTCTGATTTGAGCAGGGCATCAAAGCCCGTTTTGCCCAGCTCCCGCTCCAGCAAATGCCGGCCCCGCGCGATGTTTTGCTCGCGATTGGAGCGCTTAAACCATTGGCGAATGCGATTGCGGGCAGAGCTGGTGGCAACGAAATTGATCCAGTCCAGGCTGGGATGGGCATTTTTGTGCGTGATGATCTGCACAATGTCGCCGTTGCGCAGGCGGGTATCCAGGGGCACGATCTTGTTGTTTACCCGCGCTCCTGCACAGTGATCCCCAATTTCGGAGTGGATGCGATAGGCGAAGTCCACCGGACAGGATCCCTGGGGCAGGGCCAGCAAGTCCCCCTTGGGCGTGAAAACGTAAACCTCGCTCTCAAACAGATTCTCGCGAAGGGTGTCCAGATACTCTTTGTCGTCTTTGAGGTCGTTTTGCCACTCCAAGAGCTGCCGCAGCCAGGTGAAGCGCTCCTCGTCCGCCTTGACAGTGGTGCTGCCGGCCTCCTTGTACTTCCAGTGGGCGGCGATCCCGTACTCAGCCACGCGGTGCATCTCTTCGGTACGAATCTGCACCTCCACCGGTCGTCCCTGCAGGCCGATCACTGCCGTGTGCAAAGATTGGTAACGATTGGCCTTGGGCAGACCAATGTAGTCTTTGAAACGCCCAGGGATGGGGCGAAAGCAGTTGTGAACGACTGCCAGCACCCGATAGCACTCGCTGTTGGTATGCACGATTACCCGCACTGCCGAGAGATCGTAAATCTCGTGAAATTCTTTGTGCTGCTGCTGCATCTTGCGATAGATGCTGTACAAATGTTTGGGCCGTCCGCTGATCTCAAAGCGTTCCAGTCCCGCTTGAAGAAGGTTCTGCCGCAGCTCTTCAATAAAAGCTTGAATCTCTGCCTCTCGCTCGGCGCGCTTGGCATTGACCAATTCCTGAATCTTCCGGTAAGCTTCGTAGTCCAGATACTTAAAAGCCAGGTCCTCCAGTTCCCATTTGAAATGCCAGATCCCCAGCCGGTTGGCCAAAGGGGCGAAAATTTCCATTGTTTCGGCTGCAATTTGCCGTTGCTTACTGGGGGAGAGATACTGCAGCGTGCGCATGTTGTGTAAGCGATCCGCCAGCTTGACCACGATGACTCGAATGTCTTTGGCCATGGCCACAAACATGCGGCGGAAATTTTCCGCTTGCTGCTCGGTTTTGCTGGAGAAATTGAACTTGGAGAGTTTGGTAACCCCCTCCACCAGTAGGCGAACTTCAGAGCCAAATTCGGCTTCCAGGGCTTCTGGGGTAACTTCTGTATCCTCAATAACATCGTGCAAAAGGCCCGCTGCCACCGTCACCGCATCCCCCCCCAGCTCCCGCAGGAGAGTGGCCACGGCTACCGGATGGGCAATGTAGGGATCCCCTGATTTGCGTTTTTGGCCCTGATGCAAACAATAGGAAAACTCAAAGGCACGGCGCAGCAGATCGGCTTCTTCAGCCGTGTAGGGTCGCAGCCCATCGCCGGGATCCTCGGCACCGGAAAGCAGAGCACGCAGCCACCCTGGCACCTCAAAACCGAGGCTATTCAGGTCGAGACCTCCATCTGAGGTGGCAATGACAGCCGTCTGACCCATGCGAACCCGGCGAAAAGGGATGTTTGATTACTGACTATAGTTCATCCAGCTTAACCGCCGACAGATCAAGAGGGAAAAAACGGGTGGAATAGAAAGAAGCATTGGCTGTCTGCCAACGCCGACCGCTTGCCATCCTCGGCAGATCGAGAGTCAGTCTTCGCTCCACTCCTCGCAGTTGCCGATTAAATCGCAGAGAGGATCCGAGGGGCAGTAGTCTTGCAGCTCCAGCTCTTGGGCAATCGCCTGCCACTCCCGCTGGGGGAAGAAGGGTTGCAGGTGGGCAATGGCTTCGGAGCGGCGCAAGACCCCCTGCCGGACAAGGCGACGAGCTTCCTCCTGGATGGCCTCAACCGCATAGTGGGTGGCTTGTAAAGTGGGCATAGCTTAACCTACACGTGGAATGGATGGGACGCGCCGAAGGGTCAGGGAAAATCTTGCCTCGCTACCCCCATCATAGAACTTGGTCTCGTTTCGTAGCAAGAGATACAAGTTTGTATTGCAGGCAACCTTAAGGCCCGCTTAAAAGCCCAAGCCATCGGCTCCTGCGGTCACTATGCCTTTTTCTGGGTTCAGAGTGACGATAGATCCATCCCGGATTAAGCGGGTAGCATCCTTGACCCCCACCAGCACCGGCACCCCCAGCCGCAGGCCAATGACTGCTGCATGAGAGGAGGCTCCCTCTTCTTCGGTAATCACGCCGGCTGCCTGTTTGATCGCCTCCACATAGTTGGCGTCGGTGGATTGGGCAACCAAAATGTCTCCGGCGGTGATTTTGCCGGCATCGAGGCTGGATCTCAAGATGCGGGCCGGGCCGCTGACAATGCCTTTGCCAAACCCTTTGCCTTGAGCCACCACCGCTTTCACCACATCCACCTTGATCAGATCGGTGGATCCCGCAACGCCTGGCAGGGTTCCTGCACTGAGCACCACCAAGTCGCCATCCTTGAGCAAGCCATCTTCCTGAGCCAAGCTGATGGCCGCTTGAAAGGTCTGGCGGGTGGTGGCCAAATCCATAACCAACAGCGGATGTACCCCCCAAACCAACTGCAGCCGCCGTGCCACTTCCACATGGGGGGTTACGGCTAGGATGGGAGTGCGGGGGCGAAACTTAGAGACATTGCGAGCAGTAGCCCCTGTTTTGGTCAGGGTCATCACGGCTACAGCATCCAACTCTTGGGCGATCTCCCCCACGGCGCGGCTGATCGAGTCGGTGATCAGGGTTTTGGGCCGCATTCCAGCAGGACTGTTGCCGTTGTTTTGGCTCAGCTCCTGCATGGCAAGGGTGCGAAGGCGTTGTCGTCGGTCGGCGGAGGTCAGGTCAAAGTAATCGCGCTCGGTGCGCACGGCAATGCGGGCCATGGTGGCAACGGCCTCGACAGGGTATTTGCCCACAGCCGTCTCGTTGGAGAGCATGACGGCATCGGTGCCATCCAAAATGGCGTTGGCCACATCGGAGATTTCGGCACGGGTGGGTCGGGGGCTGTGCACCATGCTGTCCAGCATTTGGGTGGCCGTAATCACCGGGATCCCTAGGGAGTTGGCCAGGGCGATCACCCGCTTCTGCAGGATCGGCACCTCTTCCGCAGGCAGCTCTACCCCCAGATCTCCCCGCGCCACCATCACACCGTCGCTGAGGGCCAAAATCTGGGGCAGCTGTTCAATGGCCTCGTGTTTCTCGATCTTGACGATGATGGGTACCCGCTTGTCGGCTGAGCCGGAAGAAGGCCGTTTGGCAGAGGCGATGAGCTCCCGCAGCTCCAGCACATCAGAGGGATCCCGCACAAAGCTGAGGGCCACCCAATCCACCCCTTGGTTGAGGCCGAAGTAGAGATCTTCTTTATCCTTTGGAGTCACGGCGCGGATGCTCAGGCGCACACCGGGGAAATTGACCCCCTTGTTGTTGGAAAGGGTACCCCCGACAATGGTGCGGCAGAAGAGTTCGCCCGCTTCCGGATCCACGGCTTCCACCCGCATCTCCACTCGACCGTCGTCGATGAGGATCGTCGCTCCTTCGGGCACTTCTTGGGCCAGCTTGTCGTAGGTGACCCAGCTGCGCTCTTGGGATCCCAAGACAGGTTTGCTGGTCAACACAAAGGGATCCCCAGCCTTGAGGGTGATCGAGCCTTCGGCGAACTTGCCCAAGCGGATTTTCGGCCCCTGTAGGTCTTGCAAAATGGCGACCTGGATGCCCAGATCCATCGCGGTTTGGCGGATCAGGCGAATGCTGCGGCGGTGTAGCTCGTGATCCCCATGGGAGAAGTTCAGGCGAAGGGTGGTTGCCCCTTGCAGGATCATCTCCCTGAGAATGGCTGGATTTGAGCTGGCAGGGCCGATGGTGGCAACAATTTTGGTGCGTCGAAAAGAATCCCTCAAATGCATGTCCACTGTTCCCAAGGGAGAGCAGCCCAGATCCTTCCCCCACATAGGGATCTCTCTGATTACGATAACCCGTTATGTCTTTTTTGAGGCACCGCTTTTTTAAAATCCCCAGCGAGAGAGGATGGGAAAATAGGCAAAGCAGAGTGTAGAGATCCATCTGGAGTCGAGCGATGCCGGTTGCCCCCGAATACGCCTTCCCCTTCGAGCACCATCAGAAGTTCTCTCTGGATAACCCCACTATCTCCAGCCCAGGGGTTTCCAAGCGGGAATACATAGCCAGCAGAGTACTGCAGGGTATCGTGAGCAATCCCCAGACTCCCGTCGGCGATTTGTCTCCTGAGCAACGACAGGCTTTGGTCTATACGGCGGTGTTGTTGGCAGATGATTTGTTGGCGGCCCTCGGCGCTCAGTAGAGAGGTTCTTGAGATTGCAGCGCACCCTCTTGGGGTGAGGTTTAGGCCGAGGTTGACCGTTCGCGGCGGGGGGCCGTAGGCTCTGCTACTACATACGCCGCAGCCGTTGAGTCAACTCTTCCCCCAAGCGCATCCATTCTGCCATCCCTTCGGGATTCACCTGTCGGTCATCCTGCCAGAGAATGAGGTGGGCGCCGGCCCCTTCGGCACAATAGTTGGGATATTGCTCCAAAAAACTGAGGACGCCGGGATGAAAACGTAGCCGAACTTGAGCTTCATCCTGTCCTCGCAAGAGATAGCTCCGAGAAAACTTAGGGTGGCTCTCGAAGTTGATATCTTGCATGCCAAAGGCTTTGGCGATGCCGTGGAAAAAGGCATTTTCGGGGTGCAGCCGAAAACGCGGCAGATGAAGATCCTCGTGATAGGCGTAGAAGACGGACTGGCGATAAGTGCTGGAACTCTTGCCACTGCCGCGGGTGTATTGGTAATCAAAAACGGTAATCTCAGTGCCATCGATCAGCCGCTTGGACATCGAATTATAGAAACGCCGCCTATGGCCTCGTTCAAACAGTCCAAAGCCTGCTTGCAACAAGCGAGATCGAATCTCTTCAGGCAACTGGGCAGAAAAGCGCATTCCTAGCTGTGCAGCTACCCGCTCCAGAGCTTCTCGACGTTTCTTGTCTTGATAAAAGGCCAGGGCTAACATCCCGACCGCCAGAGCTAAAAACAGGATAAAAATAAGCCACTCCATACCGTCTCCCTCGGCTTAGCCACTGCAGTGCCCATCCCCACAATACCTGAGCGGATCCCCAAAAGGATCCCTGCCTTCGACCATTCAGCCGAGCGGTCTCCTCTTGTCTTTTGTAGAGAAGTGACCCAATACAGCTGAGTGTGTCAAAGTTTGACGAAATTGTAGGGAGCGGTGAAGTTGTTGTAGCGAATGCGCAGCCGCCCCTGGAAGGTCTGGTCTAGCTCCTCTACTTTTTGGGCAAAAACCGGCTCATCTTCCCAATTGATCAAAAACGAGCCGTTGTAGGCCATGTTTTCGGTGAGCAGATCCCCTTCCACGCGGTCGCTGGCCAAGGGGCTGAGGGCTGCTGTAAAGGTCTGGGCAATGCGCTGACGTCGCTGCTCTAAGAGCTGCTCCAGAGCCCGTCCGATCTCGACTACCGCGTCCAGCCCCAGAGGAGCGCCGGCCATTTCGTCTCGCCGAGCTTTGAGGGCAGGGTTTTCCTCTAGCCCCAGCTTGAGCTCCTGCTCGGGATCCCAGAAGACTTTGACTCCCACCTCCCGCTTGCCCTCCAGGCGCTCCAGCAGAGCCAGCAGATCCGCCAAGCGGGGCTGCACCAAGTCCCGTTCCACCTGCTCCCAGCCGCTCACCACCAGGCCAAATTGCAGAGGCAGCAGAGCCCGGTGTCCCTCGTTCATCACTTTTTCCAGCACGGCCTCATGGGCGAGCAAGTTGGCCCGGCTGGCCAGGTAGCGCTCCTGTCGAGCCTGGGAGTACAAGAAGGCCAGGGATCCCAGCCCATGAACCTGCACCGGCTGCTTGTCCAGCCCCACCACACTCAGATGACGCGGGCCAGGGGCAGCGACGATCCCGTAGAGGTAGAGGGCGCTATGGGGATTTGCCGTTGGCATTGCTGCGGGCATCTCCGATCAGCCACGTGAGGTTGGACTCTTCGGTGTCGATGGCATTGCCATCCGAGGAAATGCAGTAGCGACCCATCACCATCTGGTGGCGTAGGGTCACGCCTGCGGCAATCTGGGTGTAGTTAAAAATCAAGCTGCCATCCAGCGTACACCCTTCATTCAACACACATCCGTAGCCAATTGCCGTGGGGCCGATGAGTTTGACCCCGTCCGCCAAATAGCTGCTGGCCCCGATGTAGACCGGTGGCTCGATGTGGATGCGATCCCAGTTGGCGCGGATGTTGATCCCCGTCCATACGCCGGGTTGAATCTGGATCCCAGGCACCTTGACTCCCTTGATCTCGCCGCGCAGCACTTTTTGCACCGCCAGCCAGTAGTCGTGGGTGCGGCCAATGTCCACCCACTGAAAGTCAGCCGTGATCCCATAAAAGGGGGCACCCGCTTTCACCAAGGCCGGGAAGAGATCGCTGCCGATGTCGTAGGGGCAGCCAGGGGGAATGTAGTCGAACACTTCCGGCTCGAAAACATAGATGCCGGTGTTGATGGTGTGGCCGAGGGCCTCTTCCCGCCTAGGCTTTTCTTGGAAAGCAGTGATGCGACCCGTCTCGTCGGTGACTACCACCCCATAGCTGGAGACCTGGCTGGGATCCACCTGCCGCAGGACCACAGTGGCCAGCGCTCCCTTGGATTTGTGGAAGTTGACGATCTGCGTGAGGTTCAGGTCGATCAGGGCATCCCCACAGAGCACCACAAAGGTACTGTCGAAAAATCCGGAGAAATCCTGGATCTTGCGCATACCGCCAGCGGAGCCCAGAGGTTCGGCCACCGGCTGGCCGTTCTCAAAATGGCCTTCGAAGGAAAAGCCGATGTGAACCCCCCATTGCTGCCCATCTCGAAAGTAGTCTTCGATTTGGTGGGCCAAGTGGCTGGTGTTGACCATGATCTGGTCGAAGCCGTGTTCCCGCAGCAGCTCCACCAAAAATTCCATGACAGGCTTGTGCAAAATGGGGATCATCGGCTTCGGCATCATGTAGGTGATGGGCCGTACCCGCGTGCCTTTGCCTGCTGCCAGGATCATGGCTTTCATGCCGTCGTCACTCCTCCGGGCTAACCGTGCTCTGACTTTATCATCCCAGGATCGGCATTCCAGAGAACCGGCGGGGCTTTCAAGAGGCTGGGGAATCGCTGCTGGGATTCCGATCCCCTACAATCAAGGGGGCTTGCTCTTCTGGGCATTTCGCCAAGGGTTTCCCCTGAGCCCCTCGTTTTGCCCCGTCTCTCCTGAGAGTTCCACCCGGCAGACGGGGATCCCAACATTCTTATATCGATTGCTCCCAGCTCAAGTTCAGAACTCAGATCGGCAGAGGAAGATGCTGGATGGCCGTCCCGACAGCCCACCCATCACGATTGCCCTGGCCAAGGGGGCCTTGCTGCCTGAGGCCATTCAATGTCTGCAGCAGGTGGGGATCGATTTTAGTCGTTTTTTGGATCCCGGCAATCGCCTGCTGCGGATTGAATCCCCCACCCGGCTGAACGGACAACGCTACGAAGCGCTGCTGGTGCGCACTCACGATGTGCCGGTGTACGTGGAGTACGGGCAGGCGCAGTTGGGCATTGTCGGCTACGACGTCTTGCGGGAGCGCTATGCCGGCACCGAAGCGCGGGTGGCCCACCTGTTGGATCTCCAATTTGGCCACTGTCGCATGTCGGTGGCCCTTCCCCAAGATAGCCCCTACCACTCGGCAGCTCAGTTGCCTGCTCATGCCCGCGTGGCTTCTAAGTTTGTCGGCTGCGCCCGGGAGTATTTTGACCGCCTGGATTTGCCGGTGGAGCTTATCTCTCTCTATGGTTCGGTGGAGTTGGCCCCCCTCACCGGCATGGCCGATGCCATCGTCGACTTGGTAGCCACAGGGCGCACCCTGAGGGAAAACGGCCTGATTGAGCGAGACTGCCTATTCGAGAGTACAGCTCGCCTGATTGCCCATCCCATCAGCTACCGTGTCAACCAACAGCCTATCCGCGAGTTGATCACCCAGATTCGGGAACGCTGGCTGGGATCCCTGTTGGTGGGTGGCTAATTTTGAGGCACTTCCTCTGAGGGGGATCACGATTGCGTACAATGGGGGCATTCGGGCTTATTTCCCCCAGCAGCGTTCAGATTCAAAAAAGGTTTTTCGAGGTTGATTATGCGGTACCGTCCACTGCTCGCCATCCTGTTGGCGCTTTGTTTGAGCGTCTTTGCTGTTCCGGCTAAGGCTGCCAAGGCGCCGCTGACCTATGACCAGATCCGCAACACCGGCAAGGCCGCCATTTGCCCTTCGGTCTCGGACAACGCCCGGGGCCGTATCGAAGTGCCTAGGGGGGGATCCCTGAAGCTGACGGATGTCTGCTTCCAGCCGGTGCAAATTGAGGTGGAAGAGGAAAAGCGGAACGGCGAGAAAGAGTTCATCAAGGCCAAAAACATCATGATCTCAGCGGCCACTCTGGGGCCGATTAAAGCTGAGGTGACTCCCAAAGACGGTGCGCTGGAGCTCAAAGTGGTGGATGGGATCACCTTTCAGCCGACCACCGGCCAAATGCCCCGCCGCGAGCTGGTGCCGTTTCTGTTTAGCGTGAAAGACTTGGTCGCCACTGCCCAGGGCTCCGCCATTGACCCTTCGACCGATTTTGAAGGGGAGTTCTTGGTGCCCGGCTATCACAGCAGCACCTTCCTCGACCCGCGCGGGCGGGGATCCAACACCGGCTACGACACTGCGGTAGGTCTACAGGCTGCCAAAGATGATTTTGCCACCAACCGCAAGGTGGACGAGGTTTCCCAGGGGAAAATGTCCCTGCGGATTGCTCGCGTGGATGCCAGCACTGGCGAAATGGCGGGATCCTTTGTTAGCATTCAGCCTTCCAGCACCGAGCAAGGGGCGATGGAACCCCACACTGTTCGCATTCAAGGCCTGTTTTACGCCCGCCTGGCGGGAGAGTCTTGAAAGCGCCTGAGGGCAGAGAATAACCCGCCTCAAACCAGGATGGGCAGGGATCCCGGAGATCTCCGCCCGTTTCTGTTGGCTATGTTCTCTGTCCAGGTTGGCCCCTTTTGCCTGTTGGGGAAGTGTGCAGCGATAAAGTCTGGGCCAGATGCCGCCACAGGTTCATTTGCAGATGGCCGATGCCACTAACCTGCCTTTTATGTTGACTCTGGACCCAAGGGGACTCTCAATCTGGACTCAAGGAAGCCCTTTGTGAGTTCCGCTTCAGCCAGTACCGCCACCAGTGCGGATCCGAGTTCTGCTGCGCTCGCTACCCCAAACTGAGCCTCTTTGCCGCAAGATGAGGTTCAGGGCAAAGAGGGAAGTGATGGCCAACTACGACTGGATTCTGATCGGCGGTGGGATTACCGGGGCAGCCCTAAGCTATGAACTGGCCCGCCAGGGGGGATCCGTTCTGCTGATGGAGAAAGATGGAGTGCTGAACGGAGCAACCCGCTACAGCTACGGGGGCTTGGCCCATTGGGCGGGCAAAACGCCGCTGCTCAAAGCTCTGGGGGAAGAAGGGATCCAACGCTACCGCACCCTGTCAGAAGAGCTGGAGGCAGATATTCAATTTCGCGAGCTGGATCTGCTCATGCCCATTGCCCCCGGCTACGATGCAGAGGCCGTTGAGGCGGATCTGGCCGACTGTCGCATCCCACCCCGGCGGATTTCGGTGGCGGCAGCCTGCGAGCTGGAGCCGCTGCTGGATCCGGCCGCTCTGGAAGTAGTCCTCTGGGCTCGGCATGGCCACATCAACCCCTTGTTGACGGCGCTGGCCTTTCAAAAAGCCTTTCAACGATTGGGGGGATCCCTCTTGATCGCAACAGCAACGGCCCTGCGGCGGCAGGGAGCGCGCATCACGGGCGTAGAGTCCGGAGCCGACTGCTACGGAGCAGGCCAGGTGGTGGTGTGCGCCGGCGGCTGGACACGGGCTCTGTTGCGCCAAGCGGGAATCCGGGTGCCCATCTACTACACCCATGCCGAATCCCTGGAGCTGGAGCCCTCGGATTTGCAACTGAAAGCGTTGGTGATGAGCGTGCCCGTGCAACGCTTGGAACTGGAACGACAAGCCGCCCATCCCGATCGGGATCCCCTTTGGGACGAGCCAGGGCACGAGCTTTGCCCGCCGATTCTGGATGCCGGGATCCTGCAATTTGTAGATGGCAGCATTCGCATGGGCCAGATCAGCCGGGTATTGACGGATCCCCGTGCCGAGGTGGATGCAGCCGCCAGCGAAGCCCAGATCCGGGCACAAGCCGGTCGCTACCTGCCCAAGTTGGCCCACCTGCCTGGACGGTGGTATCACTGCTTGGTGGCCTTCAGCGCTGATCACCAGCCTCTGGTGGGATCCCTGCCCGGCTGGGAAGGCTTACAACTGTTTTCCGGCTTCAGCAATCCCCTGCCCATCCTGCCCGCTTTGGCCCGTCGCTTCGCCCAACAAGCCTATGGACAAGCGGATGAATGGATCCCTGCTCTGTCGCCGGCGCGGTTTGCCCAGGTTTTGAGTTGATGCCTTGCCTATTCTCGATGACCATCGCCAACAAGTCTGGAATACGGCTATCCCGTCTGCAGCATAATGAAAGCCGGAAGTTCTCTGCGTCGGATCTATGCCCAACAGCTTGCCCAGCTCCGTCGATCTCAGCCAGAAGCGCATTGTGCTCACAGGGGGCAGCGGCTTTTTGGGCAAACATGTGCTGCAACAGTTGCAGGTGCTGGGGGTAAAGCCGGAGCAGGTGCGCATCCCGCGCTCCCGCACCCAGGATCTGCGCCGTTGGGAAGTCTGCCAAGAGGTGGTGCAAGGGCAAGATATCGTCATCCATTTGGCCGCCCACGTGGGTGGCATCGGCCTCAACCAAGCCAAGCCGGCAGAACTCTTCTACGACAACCTCATCATGGGATCCCAGCTCATCCACGCCGCCTACCTGGCCGGGGTGGAGAAGTTCGTCTGCGTGGGCACCATCTGCGCCTATCCCAAGTTCACCCCCGTTCCCTTCAAGGAAGAGGAGCTCTGGAACGGCTACCCAGAGGAGACCAACGCCCCCTACGGCATCGCCAAGAAAGCCCTGCTGGTGCAGCTGCAGGCCTACCGGCAGCAGTACGGCTTCAACGGCATCTACCTCCTGCCGGTGAACCTCTACGGCCCCATGGACAACTTCGACCCCGAAAGCTCCCACGTCATCCCAGCCTTGATCCGCAAAGTGCACGAAGCGCAGCAACGGGGCCAAAACTACGTCGAAGTGTGGGGGGATGGCAGCCCCACCCGCGAGTTTTTCTACGCTGAAGATGCGGCCCGCGGCATTGTCATGGCCACCCAGCTTTACGACGGGGCGGATCCCTTGAACCTGGGCACCGGTGAAGAGATCTCCATCCGGGATCTGATTGCCCTCATCTGCGAGCTGATGGAGTTCCGGGGAGAGATCCGTTGGCAAACGGACAAGCCCAATGGCCAACCCCGCCGCTGTCTGGATGTCTCCAAGGCCCGAGAGAGGATGGGTTTTGTGGCCAAAGTCGGCTTGCGGGAAGGGCTGCAGCGCACCATCGACTGGTACCGCCGCCACGCCTGCTCTGGGCAAAGCTAGGCAACCCCTTGGCTCTCCAGCCGGCCATCCTCCATGTGCAGCACCCGATCCGCGATGTCCAGGATGCGGTTGTCGTGGGTCACCATGAGGATGGTGCAGCCCTGCTCCCGCGCCAGCTTCTCCATCAGGGTCACCACCTCGCGGCCCGACTTACTATCTAGGGCTGCCGTGGGCTCGTCCGCCAGCACCAGCTTGGGATGGCTAACCAAGGCGCGGGCAATGGCCACCCGCTGCTTTTGTCCGCCGGAAAGCTGTTCCGGGTAGTAGTGGACGCGATCCCCCAGGCCCACCGCCGCCAGCATTGCTTCTGCTCGCTGCTGGGCTTCCTGAGGAGAGAGGCCGTTGTGCAGCTCCAGGGCCATGCGCACGTTTTGGGCTGCCGTCAGGGATCGCAGCAGGTTATGGGCCTGGAAAATGTACCCGACCTGGCGGCGGATTTGAATGAGAGTACTGGGCTGAGCTCCCCGCAGCTCCTGTCCCAACACCCGCAAGCTGCCCTCCTGCACCGAGCGCAAGGCCCCCAGCAGCGTCAGCAGGGTGGTTTTGCCGGAGCCGGAAGGGCCAGTCAGCAGCACGATCTCCCCTGGCTGCAGGGCAAAGCTAATGTCGAAGAGAATCTGCTTGCGCAGGGATCCCTCGCCGAAATAGTGGTTTACACCTTCGGCTTTCACCACTGGCTCAACGGCATTCTGGGCAGAAGCAAGGGCAGCTTGATCGAGAAGAGGAGTCAGCATAGGAAACTCAAAATCTCAAAACTTTGCGTTGACAACTCATTGACCACTTAGGCCGTCATTTGGAGCGTTGAGATGAGACCATTTAGAAACCTTTGGCCGGAGAGCGTTGATGAGGATCCCAGAAGTTTTTAGACAGCCTAGCTCAAACCCTTCACCATCCATCCGATCCCCTTTAGCAGACTATTGACTTACCAACGCCCCGGCGCCCTGCCCACAGCCAAAACTCTAGAAAATGTCGGCAGGATCGGCTGCCCGCAGCCGTCGCACGGCAATCGCTCCTGAGATGAAACACATGCTCACCGCCAGCCCCAGCACCAGCACTGCCCGGTTGAAGGTCATGGCAATAGGCAGCAACGTGGCATTGGCCGTCAAATCGTAGAGCAAAACCGACAGGGCAAAGGCAGGAATGTACCCCAAGCCGGCCAGCAGGAGCGCCTCCTGAAATACCACCCCCAGCAGGTAGGTATCGGTATAGCCCATGGCTTTGAGAGTGGCATATTCCGCCAGGTGATCCGACACATCGGTGTAGAGAATTTGATAGACAATCACAATGCCGACAATAAAGCCCATGCCCACCCCCAGGCCGAAAATAAAGCCGATGGCTGTGCCCTCTTCCCAGTAGGTTTGCTCCATATCGATAAACTCCGCCCGTGAGAGCACCCGCACATCTTCCGGCAGCAAAGCTCGCATCTGCCGCACCAAGGGATCCGGATCCACACCCGGCTGGAGTTGCACCACGCCGATATCCACTAGGCCGCGCCCCCGCTGCGGAAAAATGCGCAGGAAATTGAGGTCGCTGGTGAGAATGGTGCCGTCGGCTCCAAAGGTGGCCCCCATCTCAAACAGGCCCCCCACCTGGACGCGGCGGTTTCCCACCTCAGTAACCACCTCTCGCCCGGACTCAAACCACTCTGGGATGGGGCCAAACTCGCTGCGGGAGCGGCGGTCAAAAAGCACCACGTCCGCCTTTTTGATCTCTTCCAGCTTGTCCGGCGTCAGTTCCGGCAAGTCCAACAGATCAGCCGAGGGATCCACTCCTACCACAAAAATGCTGCGGGTACGGCGGGTCTCTGGGTTTTTCCAGAGGGCAAAGCCTACATAGACAGGAGAGATGGCCCGCACCCCCTCAAAGCCCAAAGCCTGATAGAGTCGCCGCTGGGAGAAGGTGTTCATGGCAATCAGGGCGTTGGACTGAGGGCTGACCAGGAAGATCTCTCCCTTCAGGGCCACGTGGAAGCGGATGGCACTTTCCAGCAGGCTGTCTTGGAAGCCCAACTGCATGAACATCAAGATGCAAGCAAAGGCGATGCCCGCCAGGGCCACTAGCAGGCGGATCTTCTCCCGCGTCAGTTGCAGCCAGGCCAACGGGATCCGATGGGCGATAAAAGCCACACTGAACAGGCTGTACATGGGCTGAGCCTACCCCTCGACATCGATGGCCACATTCACCTGCAGGTTGGTCAGGCCAGCCACGCGGGCGCTGCTCTCCGGATCCAGGCGGATATACACCTCTACCACACGGGCATCCACATCGGCAGCTGGGTCGGTGTTGAGCACATCTTTCTTGCCAATTTGCAGGCCAACCCGTTCCACCTGCCCCTGCAACGCTTCCGCCAGCGCGCGGTTGCTGATGGTTGCTCGTTGCCCTGGCCGAACCCGCAGGATGTCCGTCTCGTAGACTTCCGCCACCACCATCATCTGGTCGGTGTTGCCCAGCTCAAGAATGCCCTCGCCGACGGGGATGACCTCTCCAGGGCGGGTGTGGATCTTGAGCACCTGTCCAGCACGGGGAGCGCGGATGAGGGTGCGCTCTAGGCGAGCTTCTGCCAGTTCCAGATTGCGGGCCAGGGATCCCAGTTGGACTTGGGCTTGGGCCAGACTCAGTCCCGCCTCGGCAGCTTGGACTTGGGCTTGGGCATTGAGCAGATCCCGCTCACGGGCCAGGCGCAGTTGGCTCAGGGTGGCTTCGGCAGCCCGCAAGTCCTCCTGTCGTTGCCGCACCAGCAGCCGGCGTTGATCCAGCTCTTGTTGCGAGATTGCTCCTTCCTGCCAGAGCTCCTGAAAGCGGGCCAGATTGGCCTCGGCATCGGCCAGTTCTGCCCGGATACGTTCCACCACCGCTTCCTGGGAGCGGATTTGCATCTGTTGCGGCTCGTCCAGACGGCTGAGGCGGGTGCGTGCCTCTTGGATTTGGGCCTGACTGAAACGGGTCTCGGCCTGCAACCGAGCGCGGGCCTCTTGAAGTTGGGCGGCAGCGTACTCTCGCTCCGCCAACCGCTCGGCGTAGCTTTCCAAGCGGGCCAGCACTTGGCCTGCCACCACGCGATCCCCCTCGGCCACCAGCAGCTCTCCCAGCCGTTCTCCGGGGGAACCGGCAATGCGCAGCACTTCCCCCTCCGGCTCCAGGCGACCCAAAGCACCAACTTGCGGAGGCAGCCGCGTTTCCACCGTTGCCTCTGCACTTGCCGATACCGATTGTGTGGCTCCCTGCTGGCTCAACCCCAGCCATGCTAGACCGGCACAACCAAGCAGCCCGACTCCTGCCAGCGACCAAAGCGCTCGTGGGTTCATGGCCTTTTACCCGCTGTGGCTTTGCAGACGACAAACGCCGCCTCTTTTTCTTAAATAAGCGTAAAGTTTTTGGGATGAAAATGTCCAGCTGTATTCTGTGTTGCTTGTGCTCACCGTATTTTCACCCCCTGTGGGTTCCCCAAGGTGCCGGCAGATCACGGCAACCGGTGGGGCGCAGCCTACCTAGCTCTGGGGATTCCTGATATGATGTGGCCTGTTCGAACCTGTTTGTAGTCAGCAGAACGCAGTCCTTTTTTTGGAGTGTGGCGGTTTTAGGAGTGGGGTGGAGTTGCGATGGTGGAGACACTTGGAGGAGGGGATCCCATCCCGCCGTTGCCGGTTCGGTCTCAGCCTCCGCCCCTGCATTTGGATCCCCTAGATCCCTTGCTTTCCACCTATCACTTTGTGGGCATTGGTGGAGTGGGGATGTCGGCCCTGGCCTATATCCTGGCTAAACAAGGGTTTCGCGTTTCCGGATCCGACATTGTCGCCAATGGCCGTACCCGCCGCCTGGAAGCTTTGGGGGTGCGCTTCTTTCAGGGCCACAGCTCGGAGGGATTGGTCGGGGATCCCCAGGTGGTCTATTCCAGCGCCATTCGCCCCACCAATCCAGAATTGGCTGCTGCCCTGGGCAAGGGATTGACGGTTTGGCACCGGGCAGACTTGTTGGCGGCTCTGTTTAACCGTCGCTCTGGCATTGGGGTGGCCGGCACTCACGGCAAAACCACCACCAGCAGCATGATCGGCTATGTGTTGCTCTCGGCGGGCTGGGATCCCACCTTGATTATCGGCGGGGAAGTGGATGCCTGGGATGGCAATGCCCGTCTGGGCAAGGGGGAGTATTGGGTGGCCGAGGTGGATGAGTCGGATGGATCCCTGGTGCGGCTCTATCCCAAGATTGGGGTGATCACCAATATCGAGCTGGATCACCCCGATCACTACGCCGATTTGGGGCAGGTGATCCGGGCTTTTCAACAGTATGGGCAGCAAAGCCAAACCCTGGTGGCCTGTCTGGACTGTCCCAACGTGGCGGCTCACCTGAGGGTGGATGTGGGCTACAGCCTGACCGGTCATCCCCAAGCCCAGTACCAAGCTCGCCAAATCCTCTACACTGCCAGTTTCACCTGCGCCGAGATTTGGGAAAGGGGATCCCTGCTCGGCCAGCTCCAGTTGCAGGTGCTGGGATCCCATAACCTCAGCAATGCCCTGGCGGCGGTCGCCGTGGGGCGGCAGTTGGGCTTGGAGTTTGCGGTGATTGCCTCGGCTCTGGCCGAGTTTCGAGGGGTGCAGCGGCGATTTGAAGTCAAAGGCGAGGTGGAAGAAGTCACCTTTATCGACGACTATGCCCACCATCCCAGCGAGATTCGGGCCACTCTGCAGGCAGCCCGTCTGCAACAGCGGCGGGTGGTGGCCGTATTTCAGCCTCATCGCCACAGCCGTTTGGCTGCCTTGTTCCAGGATTTTGCCCGCTGCTTTGGGGAGGCGGACGTGGTGGTGATCGTGCCCACGTATGGGGCAGGAGAGCCGGCGCCTGAGCGTTCCGACAGCTTGCGCTTGGCCGTGGCGGTGGCGGAGCACCACCCCCATGTGCGCTATGTGTTGTCTTTGCCGCAATTGCCGGGAGTGCTGACGTCTGTTTTGCAGCCTGGAGATCTCGCCGTTTTTTTGGGCGCAGGCGATCTGAATCAGCAGATAGCCGCTACGATGCGGGCATATGCGGCTCAGGTGAGGGAACAGCCTGGGCAAGCCAAAAATCCAAACTTCAGCTGAAAAGATAGCTGCTTCTGAGGTATTGAATCATGACGACGGCTCCGGTGGTGCCTCAGCGGGACGGTTCCTGTGAGTCTGAGGCGGCAAGTCTTACCGCTGAAGACAGGCTTCTCCCCCGCGGGCCGGCGGCTCTGCTATCTGGACGAATTCAATCGGGGATCCCGTTGGCTCCTCTGACCACCTTTCGCGTGGGCGGCAAAGCGGAGTGGTATTGTGAGCCCCGTAGCCATCTGGAGCTGCAGCAGTGTTTGGCTTGGGCGCGAGCAGAAGGGATCCCCACGACGCTGCTGGGGGCAGGTAGCAATCTGCTCATCAGCGATGCAGGGTTGAAGGGGCTGGTGATCGGCACTCGCCGTTTGCGGGGGATCCAACTGCTGGAAGGGGGGAGAATTTGGGCCGCTGCCGGAGAGCCTTTGGTCAATCTGTCGCGGGCAGCCGCCAAGCAAGGCTGGAGCGGTTTGGAGTGGGCCATCGGGATCCCGGGCACCCTGGGGGGAGCCGTGGTGATGAATGCGGGTGCCCACGGACGCGCCATGGCGGATGTGCTGGTGGAAGTGCAGATTTTGGACGAGGAACAAGAGCCCTGCCGCCTAGAACCTGCCGATCTGCAATTTGGCTATCGCCGCTCTCGCCTACAGGACTCCCCCTGGACGGTGACAGGAGCGACGCTGCAGTTGATCCCAAGCAGGGATCCGTCCCAGGTGCAGTGGGAAACCCAGCGCTACCTCAACCAACGCCTAAGCTCTCAGCCCTATCATTTGCCCAGTTGTGGCAGCGTCTTTCGCAACCCAGAGTCTCACCCTGCCGGCTGGCTCATCGAGCAGGTCGGCTTGAAGGGGTACCGCATCGGTGGGGCCCAAATTTCAGAGCGCCATGCCAACTTCATCCTCAATTGCCATCAGGCGAGTGCCAAGGACATTTACCGCTTGATTCGCTTGGCCCAGGAAAAGGTCTATCAACAATGGTCGGTGCTTTTGGAGCCGGAAGTGCGCATTCTGGGATCCTTTGAGGATTAGAGGAGCATTGGGCAGACAATTTGGACTGTTTTCTTTTGGTGATTTTGATGATTCTGCTCTTAAACTGTTCTTACCGCCTTTTGTAGATGTTCGCCTATCGGCTTATGAGTCAAGATGTAGCCACTTTACGTCGTTTAATTCGACGGCTCAATCAGTCCCACACCACTGCGGAAGAACGCCGCTATTTGGTGGAGATCGGCAGCCTAGCTGCTTTGCTCACCCCGGAAGAGGCTGCCGCTTTGGCCCAAGATCCCAAGCAACTCACCGCCGAGCAGCACTATCGCATTTGGGACTGGGTGCATCGCTGGGAACGGGAGCACCGCCACGAAGATCTGGACTGGGATCCCTCCCTAGACCGACACAACGACTAAGCCTCGAGAGAACTCCATCCTGCTCTTGCGATCGGGAGCTCAGCTGAGATCTTGGGATCTAAGACAGAAGCCATCTCCAAGTCTCATTTTTGAACAGGATCCACACCCCCAAGCCCATGAGAATCCAGGGCACCCAGCGCTCTCCCCGCTCGGCCAAAACCTTGGCTACTTCAGGTTGCATTGTCAGTTTTTGAGCCACTGCAAACCACAATCCATTCATCAGAAAAAAGATCGTGGAAAAAAGGGCCAACTGAGGAGGGGTGCTGCCGGCAAACAGAGGAACGTACAGGCTGACATTATCTCCACCATTGGCAAAGGTGAGGAGCATGGACATCAGGGCTGGTGGGGGCAAAAAAACTGACCAAGCCTTTTGGGTTGGGCGCTCTTGCAGTTCTTCCAGCTCTTCTTCCAGGGCTTCTTCCAGCTCAGGTTGCCACAATTTCCAACCGCCTACCGCAATCGGGATCAACCCCAGCAGCCCAATCGCAGGTGGCGGCAACAGCAGGCCCCCCAGGTATCCCAGAGAGCTGAGCAGGATCAACCCTGCCAAGCCCAAGTAGCCTCCCAGCCAAATGTGCCAGCCCTTCCACAGGGGTTGCAGCTGCGCCTGGGCAAACAACAGAACCAGCAAGAAAAAGTCGTCGATATGGGTGGCAACAAAAGCGAGGATCCCTTCGACTAAAGTTGCCCAGAAAATTGCCAGCGGCATAGGGTTAAGAAATGGGGAAGATGGCGCTGATATCGACGAGGTGAAACTGAAGCAGCCCAACAATTGCCGAAGTATAGGCGGTAGAAGAAGCCAGCCCAATCAAGAGATCGCGTTTCATATTGCGGGGTTTCTCGCCTTTCTCGACGACATCCGTAGCGCCAAACTGCATCATGAGAATGCCTATCAAGTTGGAGAGCCAGTACCCCACGAGGGTTCCGCCCAAAAACCACTGTGGCTGCCACAGGCTACAAAGGTAGCCAAACCCATAGGCAATCGGCAGGTTGAAAAACAAGTCATTCCACCAGGAAAGGGGAGACAGCATAAACCCCAAAATCAGTAAAATGCCACCTCGGAGCTTCTTCCCCATAGGTCTTGCTCTCCAGCGTTACGTCCTCACAATCTTAGCTTCACATTGCTTCATGAAAACCCAAAAACAATGTCTGGCTCTCCACCTGGGAGTGTGGCACGGCCTCTTCTCCAACTATCGACCCACCGCCGGCGGCTGGGATCTGGGGGGCCAAAAGCGCAGCCTCATCACCTTTGAGGCCTTGGCTCCATCCTCTTCTTCAGGAAGTCCGGCGGCAGGGAGCGCGATCCGCCAAACCAACGCCTACTACCCCCTACAGGGATCCCCCACTCCAGAAAGCTGCCACAGTTGGGTTTACCAAGACTTCTCTCCTGGATTGCGGTTTTTCCCCGATGGATCCTTTTCCAACGGGCGGGTGCAACTGGCACCGTTCAGCGATTTTGCCGTCGAGCAGGGCTTTCTCTGGGGGGATCGCAAGGCGCGGCTGGTGCAACAGTGGGATGCCCAAGGTCGTCTGGTAGAGGTAACCGCGATCCTGGAGCGGCGCGGCCAAGCTTTGGATCCCGTTGCAGACTGTGCACCCCTGAGCAAAGAGCAGCTGAGAGCCTGCCTCCAGGGGAGATGGCGGGGGATCGCCCAGAGCTTTGCGGTTGCCGAGGGCTGGTTTGCCGAAACCGAGGTGGACTGCTCGGGGGCAGAGTGGTTGAGTAACTGGGATCCCTTGCCGGGAGGGCTGTGGATTGGCGGGCCGGATCCCTTGCCCATCCCCACTGCCCAGCGGGATCGCAGCTTTTCGGTAAGCCTGAGCTGGTTTCCGCAGCCGGAAGACTGCCACTGTCTCTTGCGTTTGAGCCGAGACTACGATGCCCGCGGTGCTTGGCAAGGGGTTACGCTGATCCGGGCGCAGAGGGGTCCCGTTTGAGAAAGGCGCAAACCTGGGCAAACACCGTTTCCCGCTCGCAGTCCAAAGTGAGGATGTGGTCGGAGTGCTCCAGCCAATGCAAGATCTTCTCCTCGGATCCCAGCTCTTGATAGAGCCACATTGCCTGGTCGGGGTCCACCACCATATCTTGGCGAGATTGCAGGATCAGGGTGGGAACCCGGATGCTGGCCACTTCCCCCTTGACCCGCTCGATGAGCTCGAGGGCGCTGCGCACCGCCGACAGATTAAAGCTGCGGAAATAGGCCGTTCTTTCTGCCAAGGCTCGAGCGTCCCCATCCCGAATCGGCAAGCTGAGGCGGGGCACCTCCTTCAATAGCCAACCCAGGCTGTTCAGGTACTGCTCAGGGCGAAAAAGATAGTACCAGTGGTGGCGAATGGCGAAAAACGGCGCCAGCAGCACCAATTTGTGGATGGGATGGGCAAAAGCCAGGTGCAAAGCTAGCAGACAGCCGGTGGAAAAGCCCACCAAGGAAACGCGCGGGTACTCCTGCCGCAAAGCCAGGTAATGCTCCAAAGCCCGCCCGTACCACTCCGTCCAGCGGGAAGGGGGCATGTGGGCAGACCGGCGGTCGTGTAAGCGATGCGGAGCACTGTTATGGCCGGGATAGTTAAATCCCTGCACCGTCAGGCCAGCCGCCAACAGCCGCTCTGCCAGCCATTGCAACTCGTAAACACCGCCCCCCAATCCATGTAGCAGCAGACAGGCGTGTTCCCCTGCTCCTCGCCACAAAAAGGGTTCGTTACTCAACATAAAAAAATAAAACTCCGTTCCACTTCGCGACGGGATCCCTTGCTAGCCCAAGGTGATATCCAGCAGAATCATCACCACAAACCCACTGATGACCCCAAAGGTGCCCTCCCGCTCCAACCCCTGCCGGTGCGACTCAGGGATGATCTCATCGGAAATGACAAACAACATCGCCCCCGCCGCAAAAGCCATGCCCCAGGGTAGTAGGGGCTGCGCCAGAGAGACCACCGTTGCTCCCAGGATCCCGCCAATGGGCTCCACCAGTCCGGTCAGCAGGGCGATGCCAAAAGCGAACAGCCGCGAGTACCCCTGGCCCACCAGTGACAAAGCCACCACCAGCCCTTCTGGCATGTTCTGCAAGCCGATCCCCAGCGCCAGCGCCAACCCATCGCCGACTTGGCCTGTGGCAAATCCCACCCCCACCGCCAAGCCTTCCGGGAAATTGTGCAGGGCGATGGCAATGATGAACAGCCAAATCCGTTTCAAATGGGCGCGGTTCTCCCCTTCCACCCCTTTGAAAAAGTGCTCGTGAGGAAAGAGGCGGTGGGCACTCTCCAGGAAGATCGCCCCCAACAACAGGCCTGCCACCATCACCACAGCCGCCCCAAATGGGGAATACCCCAGCGCCATGGCTGCCTCGGTGCCCAGCACCAGCAGGGAAAAAGAGGTGGCCGCCAACATCACCCCACCCCCAAATCCCAGCAGGATCCCTTGCGCCCTTTCGGAGAGCGAGGGGAGAAACAGAGCGGGCAAGGCCCCTAACCCGGTTGCCAACCCGGCGATCAAGCTGGCCAGGGATCCCATCCCAATTGGATGCACAAGCCCCTCTCCACAAAGGCCGAATGCTTCTCAATTCTCCTCCTTTTGCGACATTGTGTGCGGTTTGTGGCCAACCGGAATGGCAGATCCCCTGCTATGGCTAGCCCACCACCGGAGTTAGGGTTGCTTTGAAAGGCTCTCGACAGCGCAGTAGATCTTCCGTTTGAGCCTGAATGGCTGCCAACGCTTCGACCTCTGAGATGCGGGTACTTTGACCGGCCTCGGTGATCGGGATCCCGTCTACGAACACTGTGTGAACATTGCTGGCCCAAGCGGCATACGCGAGGTTCTAAAAATTAGCTTCTGTTGCCAGATTTTGTGTTTATGAGCAAGGTACACAAGAGCAAGTCTGAAGGCTCTATTCCCCAGTTGGAGCTTGCCATCTGAGGCAAGGTTTATTCCCAACAGTGGTAGATTGCGTGGGCGCAGAAGCATCCTAAGCAGCAATTTGACCAGGCTGTACTTTAGTAAGGCGGGTCGACAAAAACTAAAGAAAACTAAAGTCAAGTCTGATGATGAGGAGTGAAAAAGCGATGCAGAAAAAAGCAGTTACAAACCTTTTGGCTTTGAGTCTAGGGGCGGCCTGTCTAGGACTGACCGGCTGCGGTGGAGGCGGAAGCGGTGGGACGACAGTGCCTACACCTACACCGACTCCAACACCCACCCCAACCCCGACACCTACGCCGACTCCGACACCTACGCCGACTCCGATGTAGTGAATTAGTCCTTCAAAAGCAGCTCGGCAATTTGAATGGCGTTGAGGGCCGCACCTTTGCGGATTTGATCCCCGCACAGCCACAGCTCTAGAGCCTTGGGCTCAGAGATGTCTTGGCGGATGCGGCCCACCGCCACTTCATCCCTGCCGGCCACATCGATGGGCATGGGGAAACGGTTTTGCTGCCAATCTTCGATGAGCACCACCCCTGGAGCTTGGGCCAAGATTTGCCGGGCTTTTTCCACGGGGAAGGGCTGTTCAAACTCCAGGTTGAGGGCCTCGGCGTGGGTGCGCAACACCGGCACCCGCACACAGGTAGCTGTCAGCCGCAGGTTGGGGGATCCCATAATCTTGCGGGATTCGTTGACCATTTTCATCTCTTCCTGGCAGTAGCCGTTCTCTTGCAGGGGGCTGTTGTGGAGGAAGAGGTTGAAGGCAATGGGGTAAGGGAACACCTGGGGCTGCAACGGCTGCCCCTGGAGGTAGGCGCGGGTTTGCTCTTGCAGCTCCACCATGGCGCGGGCCCCGGCCCCACTGGCCGATTGATAGGTGGCGGCCACCACGCGGCGCAGGGGGATGTGGCGATGCAGGGGGTAGATGGCCACGCACATTAGGATGGTGGTGCAGTTGGGATTGGCAATGATCCCTTGGTGACGGAAGGCTTCCTGGGGGTTGACCTCCGGCACCACTAGCGGAACATTGGGATCCAGGCGAAAGGCGCTGGAGTTGTCAATCAGCACCGCCCCCGCCTCGACGATGGTTCTAGCCCAGGCTTTGGAAACACTTGCTCCGGCAGAGGCCAGCACCAGATCCAGGCCCCGGAAGGCCGCTTCTGAAACTGGTTCCACCGGGATCCGCTCCCCCTTGAAGGTCAAATAAGTGCCCGCTGAACGGGGCGAGGCCAAAAGCTTGAGGTCGGCTACAGGAAAGTGGCGCTCTTCCAATAGCGTCAGCAGCTCCGTCCCTACTGCTCCTGTGGCCCCCAAGATGGCTACCCGTTGTTGCCGTGCCATGCTTTCTTGTCCTTAGGTTTTCCTAATTCTAGGGTTCCAGAGGTTGCTGTAATCGAGGCCAAAGCAGCCTGCACCTCTGCCAGCTCGACTTGATCGGTCAGCTCGGCCTGGCCGATGCGGCGGGGCAGAACGAAGCGAATCCGCCCCTGTTTGACTTTCTTGTCGGCCTGCATTGCCTGCAGCACTGCCTCCCAAGGGATCCCGGCCGGCCATCGGCTGGGCAATCCTGCTTTTTCGATCAGGTGTCGTTGCCGTTCGGCTTCAGCGGCGCTCCACCACCCCAGGCGGCGGGCGATCTCCCCGGCAGCTACCATGCCGATGGCAACAGCTTCTCCGTGCAGATAGCGGCGGTAGCCGGTGGCAGCTTCTAGGGCATGGCCGAGGGTGTGGCCGTAGTTGAGGATGGCCCGCAGGCCCGCTTCTTTCTCGTCCTGCTGCACCACCCAGGCTTTGCACTCGGCACAGCGCCGCAACAGATAGTGCAGATCGTCAGGGGCAAAGTCGGTGTAGCGGCTCAGTTGGGGTCGATCTTCCAAAAACTCAAACACATCGGCAGCCTGAATCACGCCGTATTTGATCACCTCTGCCAAAGCCGAAGTAAACTCCCGTGGGGGCAGAGTTTTCAGCACCGTCGGGTCAATCCACACCAGGCGCGGCTGATAAAACGCCCCAATGAGGTTTTTCCCGCCAGGATGGTTGACACCGGTCTTGCCACCAATGGCCGCATCCACCATGGCCAAAAGTGAGGTGGGCACCTGCACAAAAGGGATCCCGCGCAGCCAAGTGGCGGCGGCAAACCCCACTATGTCGCCAATGACCCCCCCTCCTAGAGCCACCAAGGTGGAGGAGCGCTCCAGGCCAAAGGCTAGGGCGGCGTCGTAGATCTTGGCCACCGAGCGCAGGGTTTTGTAGCGTTCGCCGGCAGGCAATAGGCAGAGGTGGGCGGCAAACCCCGCTTGTTGCAGCCCCTGCAGCAACTTCTCGGCAAAGTGTTTGGCAATGCCGGGATGGCTCACCACCAGAGCCTTGCCGGAAAGCCCTCTAGCTCGCATTTGGGATCCCAGCTGGATGAGGCTGTGGCCAGGGGGGCCTTCGGCAGACTGGAGGAGAATATCGTAGGAGCTGTGGGGAAGCTTGACAGGGATCAGATAGGGATCCATGCGTGTCGGTCCTGGGGGGTGGGATCCAGTGTGGCATGTTCTGCTCCCGTCGGCGTGCTGCAGGCACTGTCCTTGGGAGTTTGAAAGCCCAGGGGATCCTGCTAGGTCGTGTTGATCTTATGTTAGGATAGAGAGAATAATTTATAGAGGAAAGAGGATGAAGTTGGTTTTTTTAGAT
>NZ_JANSHM010000040.1:0-25596 GCF_047461635.1 Synechococcus sp. W55.2
GATGGCGCCGCAGGACCAGCCCCATGAGCGCTTTGAGTTCCCTGAAGAAGTCCTCCCCCGCGGCAATGCGCTCTAAAGGAAGCCGTTCTGGTCTCGTCAGGGATCCGCTCCCGGCGAATCTTGAGTAATCAAAAATCAAAAACTAAAGAGTTCAGGGATCCCTCATGGGATCCCTTTTTGTTTTTTGTAATGGGCATGAGGTGGCTAGGAAGGGATCCCATCTCGCAAGCGGGCGCGAATGGCTTGCCAGATCTGTTCAACCAACTGGGGCGGGCTAGTTTCTGACCGGATGGGCACCCGCACATCGGCTTGGGCGTAGAACGGCTCTCGCTCTTGCATCAGCTTGTACAGGGCAGCTTGGGGGTCGGGGGTTTGCAGCAGGGGGCGTTGGCCGGGATCCCGCTTGAGCCGCTGCCAAATCAGCTCGGGGGTCGCATCCAGCCAAACAGTGAGGCCATGGTGCAAGTAGCTCCAATTTTTGGGGCGCAACACAATGCCGCCGCCTGTGGCGATCACCAACCGGGTGTAGCTGCTCAACTGGGCCAACACCTGCGTCTCCAGATCCCGGAAGTAGGCTTCCCCATGCTCGGCGAAGATCTGAGCGATGGAAGAACCCCCCACCTGCTCCACCAGACTATCGGTGTCGAAAAATTGAAAGCGCAACTGGGCTGCCAGCTCCGATCCCACGGTGGATTTGCCGCTGCCCATCATCCCAATGAGATAAACATTTACGCCGCGCAGGCGCTCAACTTCCTCGGGGTGGATCATGGGAAAGGTACCTAGATATAGCCATGCTCGGCCAGAAACTCCAGAGAAACGCTGCTCTCGGGGGGCAGCAAGCCCAGCAATTTTTCCACATACTTGCCCAAAATATCCGCCTCTATGTTGACGGGATCCCCAACTTGGAGCTGAGAAAGGTTGGTCTCGCGGTAGGTTTGGGGGATCACAGCCACCTTGAACCAGCAGCCCCCTTGGCGCACCTCAGCAATGGTCAAGCTCACCCCATTCACCGCCACGCTGCCCTTGGGTACGATGTAACGCCCGATCTCTTCAGGAACCTTGAAGCTCAGCTCCCAGGCGTTGCCAGTGGCGGCTTGATCCCACAGTTGCCCCACCCCATCGATATGGCCGCTGACAAAATGCCCCCCTAACTTGTCTCCTACCCGCAGCGCCGGTTCCAGGTTGACTGTGCGCGGGCCGAGGGATCCCTGGCCCCAAGTCGAGCGCCGCAGGGTTTCCGGCGAAACATCGGCCAAAAATCCATCGGGCAGAATCTCCACCACCGTCAGGCAAAGGCCGTCCACCGCCACGCTATCTCCATACGCCAACTGAGGTTGCAACCGGGGACAGGTAACCCGTAGCTGTGAAGAATTGATCAACTGGGCTGTGCCCAAACTTCGAACCAGACCCGTAAACATTGCTTTGGCTCCTTAGGTTTTGCCGGCTGCCTTTTTGGCTTTCTGTTTTTCTCGCTCTTTGGCTCGTTTTTCGGCAGCGATTCGCTCTTGTCGAGCTTTCTCTTTCTCTTCAGCGATCTTTTCTAGATAGTAGTGATAGTTGCCCTGGTAGGCGACCAACTCTCCGTTGCGAATCTCTACAATCTTGTTGGCCACTTTTGAGATAAAGTAGCGGTCGTGAGAAACAAGGATCACCGTGCCATTGTAATGCTGTAAAGCTTCTTCCAGCATCTCTTTGGCCGGGATATCTAAGTGGTTGGTGGGCTCATCCAAAATCAGTAGGTTGGCCGGCTGAAGTAGCATTTTCGCCAACGCCAAGCGGGCTTTTTCTCCTCCACTCAAAGCCGCTACCTTCTTAAAAAAGGCGTCGCCACTGAAGAGAAAGCGACCCAACAGCGTGCGCACTTCTTCTGACATCGACAGTCGGCCCAGACAGGTTATGATCTCTTGGGTTGATTTCTTGTCTAACACAAAATTTTCGTTAGTTCTGACAGGAAAGCTGATGGTGATGGGGATAAGCCTAGGGGGATATTATGCTTTCGCTTGATCCTCAAGGGGATTGGGGGATCCCTGAAACAGGGCAGGATGACCTGTTCTGCCTCCCTGAACCGACAGAGGATTTTGTCTGTGGGCAGGCGGCTGTTGGGCCAGAAGCCGCTTCACCTCTGCATTAAGCTGACTTTCGTTGAAGGGCTTGGTCAAGTAGGCGGTTGCCCCCGACCATTTGCCGCGGATGCGGGCCAGCAGACCATCGCGAGCGGTAACCATCAGGATGGGAAGGGACTTAAACTCTTCTAAGCTGCGCACAATGCGGCAAAGCTCTAGACCATCGATCCCCGGCATGGCGATATCCATCAACAACAGGTGGGGCCGATGCTGAAACAACAAAGGAAGCACCTCGGCGGGGTTGCCCGTTGTAATCACCTGATAGTTGGGCAAATACTGCCGTAGGATTTCCTGCATCACCACGCTGTCGTCCACCGCCAAGATGGTTATCGGGTTGTGGCGCTTGGTCTGCAGCAGCTCTTGGGGTGTTTGTAGGCTGACCAAACCTTTTTTCGCCCAGGAGGCAAAGAGATTGGCCACCTCCAGCCGATCCCGGCACAGCTTCTTGGCGATTGCTTCCAGCGACTGGCCATCTTTGGTGAGGGCGTGGAGCTTCTGTCGTTGCTCATCGGTGATGCGATAGCGGTTGACTCGCTCCCAATTGACCACCGGCACCGCCAGCATAGTTGGGATCGCCACCTTCAAATCTGCCCAGCGATCGTGGCGCCGGGCGGCTTCTTGCAGCAGCGGCTCCAACTCAAACCCGCCGATGGGGGCCTCTTGGGCAACCCGTTCCTGCATCTCGAAGTAGCAGGTGCCTGCCCGTTCGAATAGGTAGCGGTCGAAATCGGTAAGCAGGTTGAGCCACAGGGCATCTTCCAGCTCCCCCGGCTTGAGCAGGCCCAATTGCGTGATAGCCTCCAGCAGCTCAGGTAAGGAATGGTCTTTCATCAAGCGCTCTTGCACCACCGAGATGGCCCGCTGTGGCCATTCCAAGTTGAGGCGAGGAATAAAGCGGGAGAGTCGTTTCAGCAGGATTTGCGTGTTGAGGGGTTGATCGGCAGAAAAAAGCAGCCTGCCGTGGTAGTAGGTCAACACCCAGGGTTCCGCACCCTCAGAGGGATCCAGTCCTTTGAGGTGAATGTGCAGATATCCAGTGGTAAACCGCCAACCTTGCTGCCTGAGCAGTGGCGCAAGTTCCTCCGAGCCGAACACAAAACGGGACATGCAGCGTTCTCCGGGCCAACTTCTTCAGGCCAAATGAGCAGCGATTCACCTCAGCCACACGCTCAAACCGTCGAAAGGAGAGCTTCAGAGAGCTCACTTATTTTAACAACTGGCTGATCTTAGCTTTCCCGGCCATTCCTTTACAGCAAGGGAATACCGCTTTGCCAACCAGGATATACACCCATGCAATCCCATATGCAGTGCCTTGAAGGATTACCATTGCAAGGCTAAGGTCCGGCTATGGCTCTATCTTTCTAAATTGAGAGCCTGCCGTTGGGCTTGTAGCAATTCTTGGATCCCGGCTTGGGCCATCTCCAACATTTGTAGCAGTTGCGGGCGACTGAAGCAGGCGGCTTCGGCAGTGCCCTGGATCTCGATGAAGGATCCCTGCTCGTTCATAACAATGTTCATGTCCACCTCGGCTTGGCTGTCTTCCTCATAGCACAGATCCACAAGTACCTCTCCCTGCACAATTCCTACTGAAAGGGCCGCCACCTGCTGCCGCAGCGGGGATCCCTGGGCCGGATCCAGCGCCCCCTGTTTGTACAGCCAAGTGATGGCGTCGTGCAGAGCCACATAGCCCCCTGTGATCGCGGCGGTGCGCGTTCCGCCATCGGCCTGCAGCACATCGGCATCGACGGTGATGGTACGGGATCCCAGCTTGCGAAAATCCAAGGCGGCGCGCAGACTGCGCCCGATGAGCCGTTGAATCTCGGCAGTACGGCCCGATAGTTTCAACATTTCCCGCGGCTGTCGTTGTTGCGTGGCTCCGGGCAACATGCGGTACTCAGCCGTCAGCCAGCCTTGGCCGGTGTTCTGCAGAAAAGGGGGAACTTCTTCGGCCACACTGGCGGTGCAAAGGACATGGGTATGGCCGAACTTGACCAACACCGAGCCAGGGGCATAGCGGGTAAAGTGGCGCTCAAAAGAAACCGGGCGCAATTGAGCAGCGGTGCGATTATCTGGGCGTTGCCAGCTCATGGACAGTTCAAAAAGGGATCCCTCGCATTGTCAACCATGTCTGCCCAATGCGGCTCAGGACTTGGAATCTTTGCAGAACATGACTGGGGCGACGGCTGCGGACGGAATTGGTCTGGGAAGTCAAGGACGACAAGTGTAGCAACCGCCGCAAATTGGATATTGCCGGGTATGCCACCTCTACGCGGAAGAAAGTGAAGCACTTGTGAGCAGCAAAACTTCTAGCGGCTGATCTCAACCCTCAGCTGCCCTACTTACCTACTTATTCCCTGCTTGTCCAAGAAAATCTAAAAAAAATGCACCAGCGCACGCTGGCGCAAGAGGGTCAACTTTTACCGGTCAGACATCGACCTAGACAAGGGCAGGGATCCGAGATCCTCCCAAGGCCTCCACCAATGCCCGCACTTGAGCCACCATGGCCACTTCATCCTGGAGCCGGCTGACAGCTTTGCCCACCCCTACACCTGAAGCGCCGGCAGCAATGGCCAAGCGCACTGTTACCGTCGAGAGGCCGGAAGCGCAGATAACCGGTACCGAGACGACACGGCTAATTTCATAGGCGGCGGCCAGGGTGGGGGCAGCCTTCTCGATCAGGCCCAGGGATCCCCCATGAACCGGCTCGGCGCTGGTGCTGCCCTCGGTTTGGATGAGGTCAGCTCCCAGATCCTCCAGTTTCTCGGCCAATTCCGCCTGTTGATCCAGAGGCAGAGTGTGGGGAACGGTTACCGACAAGAGCGTGCGGGGCAGAAGAGAGCGGGTTCGGCGGGTAAGGTCTAGGACTTCCGCTGCGGAGAAGATGCGGCCTGAAGGGTAGAAGCTGTCGTAATTGCCGATCTCGGCCATGTCTGCTCCTGCCTGTACGGCTGCGGCCAACTGCTGCGGCTCCACCGCCGACACACAGATGGGCAGATCGATCTGGGCGCGTACCCGCTGCACCAATTCGGGGCTGGCAGCGATATCCACCCAAGTGGCCCCTCCCTGTTGGGCGGCGCGGGTGATGCTCAGAACCGACTGCAGGTCGAAGTTTTGTAGACCGCTGATGATCTTGAGGGCCCGACGTTGGGCCAGAGCGTCGAAAAGAGCAGCGTGAGAGGCAGTGGTCATAGGCTCGTCAGCTTGTGGAAAGGCAGTCTAAGAGGAGTGAAAACAAATGGCTGCTAAAACTGGGCTTGGGGAAGCCTTTGCTCAGTCTAGAGGGTTTGCCTCAATCCCACAAGGGATCCCTCTTTACCCCATCATCCCAGTCCTTTTGGCTCACCACAATTCTTCAATAGATTCAATAGAATAGGGATCCCTTCTTGCAAGCCATCATGTATCGCTCTCCCTTCCCCTTCCTGGGCCTGCCTGAGCCGGATCCGGAGATGGCCCAAGCAATTCTCCTGCCCGTCCCCTACGAGGCCACCACCTCCTATGGCAAAGGCACCGCCAAAGGCCCTCAGGCGCTGTTGCAGGCTTCTGCCTATGTGGAGATCTACGACGAGGTACGGGATCGCCAGCCAGCTCTTCACCCCGACTTCTCGGAAGAGATCTCCCGCTACTGGACGGCCCCCCCGGTGGAGTTGGAAGGTCTGGGATCTTCCGCCCAGGAGCTGGCTATGGCCGAAATCCAGCGTCGCGCTGCCGAGTGGGTGAGACCGGGGCGGTTCCTGCTTTCCATTGGTGGGGAGCACTCCATCAGCGGGCCCCTGATTGCTGCCCACCTGGCCCATTATCCGGAGCTGCACGTCCTGCAAATCGATGCCCACTGCGACCTGAGAGATAGCTACGAGGGATCCCGCTATTCCCATGCTTCTGCCATGGCCCGCGTGGTGGAGCAAGTGGGCAGCCGCCTCACCCAAGTGGGGATCCGCTCCATCTGCGCCGAAGACCGCCAGACCATTCGCAAGCGCCGTCTGCACACCTTTTTTGCCCACAGCTTGCACACCAGGCCAGCCCAGGAGTGGATCCCAGAGGTGATTGCCACCTTGGGCCCCCAGGTTTACCTGACGGTGGATGTGGATGGGCTGGATCCCGCTGTTGTGCCAGCCACCGGTACCCCCGAACCTGGCGGCTTGGGCTGGTGGGAGACGGTGGAGCTGATTCGGGCACTAGGACAGCAACGGCAAATCATCGGCGCCGATGTGGTCGAGCTGTCGGTCACGGGAGAACGGGAAACCGATCGCCGCAGCGCCTTCACGGTCGCCAAACTGGCCTATCAGATCTTGGCTGCGGCCTTGGGTTAAGCTCAAGAAGAGCTTGGCCGGCCATCCCCGGGGCACCTGTTCGAGTTCTTTAGGTTTTTGGGTAACACACCTGTGAAATCGGCCCACCCCCGTCGTCCTGCTTTTGAACTTCCCGCTTTGTCCTGGATTCCCTTGGTGGGTGGGGCATTGCTGCTGATCCTCTTGGCCACCTTGCTGCAGTGCTTGGTGGTGGTGCCTGCCGGCACACGGGCCGTGGTGTTCAACTCCCTGACGGGGCTGAAGCCGCAGCCGCTGGGAGAAGGGCTGCACCTCCTGCTGCCGCTGGTGGAAACGCCTATCTTCTACGACGTGCGCACCCAAACCTACACCATGGCCTCCCAACGCTCCGAAAACCAGGGGGATGATGCGTTGAAAGTGCTCAGCGCCGACGGCCAGCAGATCTCCCTCGATGTCTCGGTGCGCTTTCGCTTGGATCCCGACCAAGTGGCCCACCTGCACCAGACCATTGGCCCTTCCTACGTGGACAAAGTGATTCGCCCAGAGGTGCGGACGGTGGTGCGCAATGAACTGGCTTTGCACCGCGCCATCGCCGTTTTCTCGGAAGAACGCGAGCAGATCCAGGAAAATGTGGAGCGGCAGCTCTCCAGCATTTTTGCTGAGAATGACCTGATCTTGCAAAACGTGCTGCTGCGCAATGTCCGCTTCTCTGACCAATTCCAAACGGCCATCGAGCAAAAGCAAATTGCCGAGCAAGAGAAAGAGCGGGAACGCTTCCTCGTGGAAAAAGCAGAGCTGGAAAAACAACGATTGGTGATCCTGGCAGAAGGAGAAGCCCAAGCCATTCGCCTCCAGGGGGAAGCCCTGAAGCAAAACCCAGAAGTGGTGCAGTTGGACTACGCGCGCAAACTGGCGCCCGGCACCCGCGTGATCATCTCCCGACCGGATCCCTGGCAGCGGTAGCGGACAGCCCGTTGGCTCTGGGTTCTGCAAAAATCTATCCCAGAGCATTGTTGCCAATTGGAACGAGAATGGGGATAGAGATCCCCGGCCTGCTGACCTGACGATGCCCCTTGACGAGCAGCTCATCCACAGCCGCATTCAGGCCATCCGATCCCAGATCCCAGACCATGTGGAGATCATGGCAGTGAGCAAAGGCTACAGTGCCGACCACATCCGCGCCGCCTATCGGGCTGGGATCCGCCACTTTGGGGAGAGTCGAGTGCAAGAGGCCGCCGTCAAACAAGGGCAACTGCAGGATCTGACCGGCATTGTTTGGCACTTAATTGGGCATCTGCAGACCAACAAAGTAAAACCAGCCCTTAAGCAATTTGCCTGGATCGACAGCGTCGATAGCTTGCGCCTGGCCAAGCTGATCAACCAAAGAGCCTGGGAGCTGCACCTCACCCCCAAGCTTTGCCTGCAGGTTAAATTGGCTCCGGATCCCAATAAGTTCGGCTGGCTCATCCCCGATCTGTTGCAGAGCCTCCCCGAACTGAACCAACTGCTGCAGGTGCAAATTGTGGGCCTGATGACCATTTTGCCTTTGGGCTTGAGCTCAGAGGCGGCCCTAGACCTGTTTCGCAAGCTGGCCGAACTGGCCGATTACATCCAGCGCAGTGGCTACGAGCATCTGCAGTTGCACACCCTCTCCATGGGCATGTCCGACGATTACCTCCTGGCGGTGGCAGCAGGCTCTAACTTGATCCGGCTGGGGCGCGCTTTGTTTGCCGACGCCGAGCGGAAATAGATGTGACCTCTGTGAAGCCGTTAAATTTTTGTGTAAATATTTTGTGTAAAGCCGTGCAACTCCCCAGTCGCCCTGCGGGGCACCTTCGGGGCGAGAGTTTGGCTTGGCTCGATCAAAAGCGGGGGGATCCCGCCCAGGATTTGCCCTATTGGGGAAATTTGGGGGAAATTTGTTGCGTTACTTCCGTTAACGTGGGCTCAATCCAGACGGGGAGCAGAGTTCAATCCTGCCAAACAACGGCTTGGCAAGTGAGATGACATCTTCACTTCTTCTGGGTAAACTCTAGTCGTCGAATCAATGGGGTTTTGTTAACCTACGTTAGCCACCACCTGCTTCGGCAGCTTCCTGAGCAAACCCTGTCTCAGCCTATTGAAAGACTTTGACCGAGAATAAAAGGACGCCCCCTAGCTTGAGTGAGCCACTCAGGATCCAATCAAGAGCCTGAATCCTATGCTCGCCGTAAATCGATGACCTGTAGTGAGGATGTGCATATGAATGTCAATGGAATCTGGAGCAGGGTAAGAGATTTTGTGGGTCTGAATGATCCCGTGGACGGCCTGGAGGAGTACTCTGAAATGGAAGGGCAGGATGATTACCAACTGCTCTACGAGGGACGCCGTTCCCAACCGGCTGCTCCCCCCGAAGAGGAGGAAGTGAGTACCCTTCCGCGAGGGCGGCGGCAACGGGGAGTGGAAGCGGGGGAGGGCTCTGCCGGTCGAGAAGAGTCGCGGGGCCATCGGCGCAGTCAGCATCGGGATCGCTCAGCAGGGGGCAGTATGGGGAGCAACGTGATTGGATTACCGGGCGTAAACCCACCCACCAGTGAAGTGGTGGTGATGGAGCCGCGCAGCTTCGATGAGATGGCTCAGGTTATCCAGTACCTACGGGAGCGCAAGACGGTGATCATGAACTTGACCCTAATGGATCCCGCTGAGGCGCAGCGCTCTGTGGATTTCGTTGCCGGCGGCACCTACGCCATCGATGGCCACCAAGAGCGCATCGGAGAGAACATTTTTTTGTTCACCCCCAGCACGGTGATGGTTTCCACCCCCAGTAGCCAAGTGGTGCAGCCGCTGCAGCGCCCTTTGCAAAGCCCTACCCCCCTCTGGCCCAGCACCTATGAGCATCTGCAGGCAGTAGGTCAGCACTAGTTGCTATGGAGCGGCCACTGCTAAGTGTTATCGGGGGTGGAGCCATGGGATCCGCCCTGCTGCGGCGTTGGGTAGCTGTGGGAGTTTATCCCGCAGCGCAGGTGGCCTTGCGGGAGCCTGATCTGGATAAGGCTGTGGCCCTGCAGCAGGAGCTGGGTATCCGATTGTTGGCGGATCCATCCCAGGCGGGAGAGTCTGAGATTCTGTTTCTGGCCGTTAAACCGCAGCTCTTCCCGACAGTGGTGGCTGAGATGGGCCGGCTGTCCGCCACAGAGCTGGTGATCTCGATTATGGCCGGGATCCCCTTGCAGCAGTTGCAGCAGGCTTTTCCCAAACAAAAGGTGGTGCGCACGATGCCCAACACGCCGGCGCTGGTGGGGGCGGGCATAACGGCCATCAGCTACGGGCCAGGGGTGACGCCTATGCAGGTGGAGCAGGTGGAGAAGCTGTTTCGCGCGGTGGGCGAGGTGGTGACGGTGGCCGAAAGCCAGATGGATGCGGTGACGGCACTTTCGGGTTCCGGGCCGGGGTATCTGGCGGTGATTCTGGAAGGGCTGATCGACGGAGGGGTACAGGTGGGGCTGCCGCGTCCCATTGCTACCCAGTTGGCCCTGCAGACCTTGGCGGGTACTGCTGCCCTCTTGCAGCAAGAAAATCTGCACCCTGCCGTTCTCAAAGACCGGGTCACCAGTCCAGGGGGGACGACCATTGCCGGGATCCAAGCCTTGGAGCAGGCGGGGGTGCGGGGAGCCCTGATGCAGGCAGTGCGAGCGGCCTACGAGCGCTCTTGCCAGTTACAGGGATCCTAGCGGGCCAGCAGCCCTTGCCACAGGGGGCGGGTGATCCAATTCCATCCCACCTTGAGCTGGTGTTCCAGTGTGGGCAGGCGCACCAAATAGGCAGTTCGCCGGGCCAAATAGCCCAGGGGGCCGGTCAGTGTGAGGCCGCCAAGGGCAGAAAGCACCGCCGTATCCACCCCCAGGCTGAGCATTTCCCCCAGAGAAAAGTAGCGAAAGGGCAAGAGAGGCCGCTCCTGGGTGAGCAAAGCCCACAGGTTCCAGGCGCAATAACCGGCCTGTTGAAAAGCCGCTTGGGCTGTGGCCGGCACCGGCTTGCCCTCCGCATCCACCACCGCTGCTGCATCTCCCAAGGCAAAGATCTCTGGGAAGGTGGGGGTTTGTAGGGTGGACAAAACCTGTAGCCGTCCCCGCTCCGTTTTGGGCAGATCCAAATTGGCAATCACCGCTGCCGGTCGGGTTCCGACAGTCCACAGCACAGCATCCACAAGATCTGTGGCGATCTCCTGGGTCTCCAGTCGCTGGAGCTGCAGACGGAAGGGAGGGGCGCCGTTCTCGTTAAGGGCCTCGATGCCCAAGACCTTGGTTTGCAACTCCACCTGCACCCGCCGTTGGGCCAGCGCCTCTTGGGCCGCCTCCCGGCTGGAGAGAGCAAAGCCGGACAAGATTTGGGATCCCAACTCGATGAGGCGGATCCGTCCCCGCCAGCCCAGCCGATCCGCCAATTTGCAGGCCAATTCCACGCCACTAGCCCCTGCTCCTGCAATGGCCAGAGCCACAGGCTGAGCCGGATCCCGGTCTTCCAACGCCTTCAGGTGGGCGCGCAGCCGCTGAGCATCTGCCAGGGTGCGAAAGGGAAAAGCAAACTCCGCCGCTCCCGGAACGCTCTCCAGAGGGGTTTCTCCCCCCAGCGCCAGCACCAGCGCGTCGTACTCCAAGCTTTGCCCATCTTCCAGCTCCACGCGGCGGGCTTGAGGGTCAATGGCCTGGACAGATCCGCGGCGAAACTGCACCGATCCCGGGGGCAGCAGATCTTGAAAACGGGGGGCCACCTCCCAGTCTTCCATTTCTCCGGTGAGCAGCTCATAAAGCAGGGGGGCAAAGACGAACCGCTCCTGCCGATCGACCAAGGTGATCTGGGGTGGTTCTGGCCAGGGTTGCCGGCTCAGTTCCAAAGCTGTGTACAACCCGCCAAAGCCGCCCCCAAGAATGCAAATGCGATTCATGCTCGGATGGTTCACGTGACGTTATCAGACGTTATCAAAGTTGCGCGAAAGGCCCCGACTTAACAATCACACCCTGCTGATGCAGAAGGGGCAACGAGGGATGGCCCACCTTGGGCTTGAATTGATTTAAACTTTCCCGGCTAGACTTCTCCAGCGTAGTCTTTGTTGCCCCAGCTTTGCCAAGCCGGCACTTCTGACAGGGAAGCCCGTCGCTCGTCCAGCCAAGTTTGGAGAATTACCGCCGCCGACTGCTGATCGATTAAGCCCTTCTGGGCTTTGGCCGGGATCCCCGCCTCGCGCAGATCCCACTCCGCCTGCGCGGTGCTCAGGTATTCATTGACGGTAACAATGGGAAGATCCACGGCCACCTGCAAAGCGCGCACGAACCGCTGGACTTTGCGGGCCTGGGATCCCACCGACCCATCCGCCAGAAGGGGGATCCCCACCACCACCACGGTGGCCTGGCGGCGGCGGATCCACTCCTGCACTTGGGCAATATCCTCTGAGAGGGAACGGCGCTGGATCACCCCCAGGCCAGTAGCCAGCAGCCCCAGCCGGTCGGAGCCGGCCACGCCAATGCGGCGGTTGCCTACATCCAGCCCCAGCGCTGAAAGGGGATCCCTTGTGGCAGAATAGTTCAGGCTTATCGACATCCTTGCTGATCTTTATGGCTGCCTGGCCCCCTTTGGGGCTTGCAGTTTCCGTTCCCCTATCCTCTCTCGATGACCCTGTTTGGAGCAACACTCGATGACCAGCGCTACCCTGTCTCTCCCGAAGCATGAAGTGAAAGATCTGAACCTCGCCCCCCTGGGCAAGCAACGGATCCAGTGGGCGGCGCGGGAGATGCCGGTGCTGGCCCAGATCCGGGAGCGCTTTGCTCAAGAAAAGCCCTTTGCCGGGCTGCGCTTGGTGGCCTGCTGCCACATTACGACCGAAACGGCCAACCTGGCCCTGGCTCTACAAGCAGGGGGGGCGGATAGCGTTCTCATTGCCAGCAATCCCCTTTCCACCCAAGACGATGTGGCCGCCAGCCTGGTGGCGGACCATGGCATTTCGGTGTTTGCCCTCAAAGGAGAAGATGTGGCCACCTACCGCCGCCATGTCCAGATTGCCCTAGATCACCGCCCCAACCTGATTATCGACGATGGCGGAGATGTGACGGCGGAGCTGGTGCAGCACCGTCAGGAGCAACTGTCGGAGCTCATCGGCACCACGGAAGAGACCACCACTGGCCTGGTGCGCCTTAGGGCCATGCTCAAGGCGGGGGTGCTCAGCTTCCCGGTGATGACCGTCAACGACGCCGAGACCAAACACCTGTTCGACAACCGCTACGGCACCGGCCAATCCACCCTGGACGGGATCCTGCGCTGTACCAACATCCTTCTGGCCGGGAAGACGGTGGTGGTGGCTGGCTACGGCTGGTGCGCCAAGGGAGTGGCCATGCGGGCCCGCGGCATGGGATCCCAGGTGATTGTCACGGAAGTCAACCCGGTTCGGGCTCTGGAGGCGGTGATGGACGGCTTCCGGGTGATGCCGATGGAAGAAGCCGCTGCTCTGGGGGACATCTTCATCACCGTCACCGGCAACAAGCACGTGATTCGCGGCGAGCACTTCGACCGCATGAAGGATGGGGCGATGGTCTGCAACGCCGGCCACTTTGACATTGAAATCGACCTGGTGGCGCTGCAGGAGCGGGCCGTCTCCCGACAGACGGTGCGCCCCTTTGTGGAAGAATACCGTCTGCAGTCGGGCAAGTCAGTGGTGGTGCTGGGGGAAGGCCGCCTGATTAACTTGGCTGCTGCCGAAGGGCACCCCGCCAGCGTCATGGACATGAGCTTTGCCAACCAGGCCCTGGCCTGCGAATACCTGGTGAAAAACCGGGGCCGCTTGGCCCCAGGGCTTCACCCCATTCCTCTCGAGGTGGACGAGGCCATTGCCCGCCTCAAGCTCAAGGCCATGGGGATCCAAATCGACAGCCTCACCCCCGAGCAGATCGAGTACGGCAACACCTGGACTGCCGGGACTTGAGGGTGGGTGCTGGCGCTACGAACCTGAGATACATCCTAAAACCTGTCGCACCTGGGCCAACTCGTCAGCAGGGAGGCGAGCTTTCAACTCCTTCTCCCAGCGATCCAGCCAGTTGCACAGTACCTCCGGCAGACAAACCTTTTGGTTATAGAGCTCACACACTACCCAAAGGCTGCCGTGGACGGCAACGCCGCTCTCCGCGCAAGCTCTGCGCAACCGGCCATCGTCGGAGAGGAGCGTAGAGCTGCTGGTACGGCAGTAGTGAAGACACAATGCGTCAGCTATCGACAACCCACTTTTCTTCAGAACCATTGCCTCTGGAAGCCACGTTTCCTGCACCTGGACAACCTGCACGCCCAAAGCAAGAACCTGGGACTTGCAAGGGTCATCGACTTCTGCCAGTACCACGTCAAGCACCTCCAGACTTGCCAACCTCGCTAAGGATTCCAGCCCCCCAACCTTGGCGAAGTCAATGAGGATGTTGGCGTCAGAAAGCAAGGTCATTAGGGGCTGCTAAAGAGCACTTGCGCCGTTCGACCACCAAAACGAAGCTCGCTTGCGGATATACTCCATTGAAACCCCCAGCACTTCTGCAGCTCGGGAAGCGCTCACAACCTCAAGGGAGAGAGCCTGAAACACCAGCCGCTCAAGGCGGGATTTGGGCAGTTGGCTCTGGTCGTTCTGCCAAGCCGGGTTGTAAAACTCGCGCCGTAGCTCAAGCGGCTCTTTGTCTTTTCCGTATTTCTTGTTCAGTTAGAAATTGCATGAGTCCCGCACTGTACTCATAAAGTCGGTGTCGGGAGGAATGTGCAACTTTATTTGCTTTATGTTATGATAATAATGCGGACACCAGAAACGGTTATTTAAGGCACTGGTAACTGTCGATTGGGGCTGCTGTAAACCAGCCCAGAGGTCCGTGGTTAACTTGTTAACTGCAGGGCTACTAAAAGCCTGTCCTGTACTGCGAAGCAGTCAGGGTCGGGCAGTTTACTACACCGATCTGTTGGCCACATTGCTTGCGAGAAATGATACCAATTTGAGCGGCTCGCACCAGGACAGTTCGCATGCTGACGCTATATCTGAGCTTGAGGTCAAGCAGCATGGCCTCAGGAACCCAGCGGTGGCGGAATGCCTGAAGTTCTCGCTCAAGGACGTCACGCGGCAGCAGCACAGATCTAGCCAAATGGTTGGCGAGTTTCTCCCTAGTGCTCCGCACCGCTATAGAAAACAGCTTGCCATCCACAGCCTTTTCTGGGTGCGCGAAGTCCTGGCGATGGCAGATGAGGTGAGCCAACTCGTGTAGAGCGGTGAAAAACTGCCGTTCAACAGGGTGATTGTCGTTGACGACGATAACTGCTCCAAGCGACTCGGTGTAAGCTGAGAGCCCACTGACACGGGCTGGCAGGGGGGTCAGGAGGATCTTCAAACCGCGCTCCTCAAGTCGGGCAATGACATCTCCCAGAGGAGCATGTTCTACCCCTAGAAAGTCTCGCACGTCCCCAGCGTAGCGCTCCACTGCATGCGGATCATAGGTCTCCACCGGCATTTGGGGCGGTGACACAGCAACCTCACCAATCTCCTCCTCGATCTCGGCATAGGCTAGGGCTCGCTTAAGCACCAGAGCTTTGAGCGCGGGGGTGAGAACTTTTGGGTCATCTGCTCTAAATAACAGAGTCGGTTCCGTCTGCGCTGGCGGGATGGATCCCTTGGACTTGGCCTGGCCATCACAGTCGGGCGGTGGGGGACAAGCGGCATTTTGTTCGAAGAAGACCTCAAGCGGCACCCCCAGCGCACGGGCAACAGCAGCCAACTGACCAATGGAGGGCATGCACTCCCCTTTCTCACAGGCCGCAATGGCCTGCAGGGGCAGCCCAACTTTGTTAGCCAGATCGGCCTGGCTTAAGCCCTTGTATTCGCGGAGTAACTGGATGTAACCAACGTTGATCATAGGCAGCACGATGTGCTCCACTGTAGTAACCCAAAGGCAGTCGGTGTTCATCGGCAGGCTTTCAGGGTGTTTATGGTCATTTCGACTCAAACTAGGCCGCTGTACCCACACCTAAAATGTTGACTGCACGGGGCCAGAAGGCTTTTCAAGGACTCCGTCCCGCTGGCGCGATCAATGGCCCAGGGGTCTCACCTTAACCTGAGAATCACTATGTTGATTTCGACTCCGACAGGCTAGCCAAAGGCCCACCAATCTGCTCAGGCAATCCGGAGAAGAGAGCCCATTGTTGCTCCATTGAGAACCTCAAAAGCCTCTAAACGACCACGCAGGAGTGCTTAATCACCACTGAGGCCAGGATGGGAGTCGTGGCCCCGGTGCACCTGGGCCCAGACACGGGTGGGCAGACCCCAGACGTAGATGAAGCCTTCTGCCGCTTTGTGGTCGAACTGGTCTCCTGCGCCGTAGGTGGCCAGCTCGGGGTTGTAGAGGGAATAAGGGGAGCGACGGCCCACACAGACCGCCTGGCCCTTGTGCAACCGCATCCGCACGACACCGGTGACGCTTTTCTGGGTGGCGCGGATAAAGGCGTCCAGAGCCTCCCGCAGCGGCGAGTACCAAAGGCCGTTGTAGATCAACTGGCTGTAGGTGGTCTCGATGCCGTACTTGTAATGGATGACATCGCGGGTGAGGGTGAGGCTTTCCAGCTCACGGTGGGCTTGGATCAAGACCATTAGAGCAGGGCACTCGTAGATCTCCCGCGACTTGATCCCCACCAGGCGGTTTTCAATCATGTCGATGCGGCCCACCCCATGCAGGCCAGCTAAGGAGTTGAGCTGCTCGAAGAGGGCTTTGGGACTGAGGCGCTGCCCATCCACCCCGACAGGGATCCCTTGCTCGAACTCAATCTCCACGTAGGCGGGCTCGTCGGGTGTCTGGGAAATAGGCCGGGTGAGGGCATACACTTCCTCCGGCGGCTCCCGGTCGGCATCTTCTAGGATGCCGGCTTCAGCGCTGCGGCCCAAAATGTTGAGGTCGATGCTGTAGGGGCTGGACTTCTGCACGGGCATGGGGATCCCGTAGCGCTCCCCATAGGCAATGGTCTCCTCGCGGGTCATCCCCCACTCGCGGGCAGGGGCCAACACTTTGAGCTGGGGATTTAAAGCAGCAATAGCCAGATCAAAGCGCACCTGGTCGTTGCCTTTGCCGGTGCAGCCGTGGGCCACCGCATCGGCGCCCACCTCTTCCGCCACTTCCACCAGCAGCTTGGCAATCAGGGGTCGGGCCAGGGCCGTGGAAAGGGGGTAGCGCTGCTCGTAGAGGGCGTTGGCCTGGATGGCCGGGAAGGCATAGTCGGTAATGAGGGCCTGGACAGCCTCCCGCACCAGAGATTGCTCTGCCCCTGCCCTGAGGGCTTTGGCCTGAATGGCCTCCAGCTCCGCCCCCTGCCCCAAGTCGACTGCCAGGGCCACCACCGATTCCACCCCCCACTCGTGCTTGAGATAGGGAATGCAGACGGAAGTATCCACCCCGCCTGAATAGGCCAATACCACCTTCTTTGCCCGTCCCATGGGATCCCGCCGTTGCCGTTAAAAAGTTGCTAGCCCATTATGCCCTGTGGCAGGGATCCTGGCTGGCCTCAATGTCGGTTTCCTCAGCTATTCTCAAGGGGATTTCTCCTGCCGGGGAAAGGCCGGGGGTGTGAGTGAGCATGGCTGGCAAAAAGACGGCTGCGGCGTGCCGGGGATCTGAGCCCAAGCGAACTGTGGGGCTGGGGATCCTGTCGCTGCTGAGCTTTGTGGCCGGGATGGGGTTTGCCGCCCTCTCCCAGCCAGAGGTGGGATCCCCTGTTGCCGTCTCCGAGCCGGAGGTGCCCCGTTTTACCGCCCACGGTTGGCCCTTGTTGGATCCCTTGCCGCAGCCGGACGAGATTTGGGAGTGCGAGCTGGTGGTGGTGGGCGGATCCCTGGGAGGGGTGGCAGCGGCAGGCCATGCCATGCGAGGGGGGGTGCAGACCTGTCTCGTCGAGCTCACCCCTTGGCTGGGGGGTCAGATTACCTCCCAGGGGGTATCGGCCATTGATGAATCGCTGCCGATGCGGCAGCGGGGCAATTTTTCCCGCCACTGGCTGGAGTTCAAGGCCTTGATCGAAAGCCAGCCGGTGCATCTGCCGGCCTGGACAGGGATCCCGCCGGGAACCCGCGTATCCGAGATCAACAGCTGCTGGGTGGGAGGGCTGTGTTTTCCGCCCCAGGCCGGGCTGCAGGCGGTGGAAACCTGGCTGCAACAGGCAGCTCAAAATGCCCCCAACAGCCGCTGGGCTACCCAAACGGCTTTCAAGGGGGCCACCTTCAGCGCCGATGGATCCCGGATTGAAAGCATTTATGCTGTGCAGCGGCAACCCCGGGATCCCGATTTTGTGCCACCGGGACGGCTGTGGCGGGAGCTGGTGAGCTGGTACAGTTGGCAGGAAACGGAGGTGTTCGCCAAGCGAGTGCTGCGTCTACAAGCGCCGCCGGGCCGCCCATTCTTCGTGATCGATGCCACCGATACCGGAGAGCTGGTGGGCTGGGCCGGGATCCCCTATCGGCTGGGTTCGGAAGGGCGAGACGTGACCGGAGAGCCCAATGCCGCCCCCGCCAGCAACCCGGAGTGCACTCAAGCCTTTGCCTTTCCCTTCGTGCTGGCCATCCACGACGATGGCGGTCGCTCCCGCGCCGAGCTGGCCCAACTGCAGCCGGGCTATTCCCGCGCCGAACACCGCCGCGAGTTCGACATGGAAGGTTTCCCCACCTTCAGCGGCCAGAGCTTTTTCAATTACCGCCGCATCGTCAGCAAGGGTCGCCGGGATCCCTTCTACAGCACGCCTGTTCCAGGCGACCTGACGCTGGTGAACTGGAACCGCGGCAACGACTGGGGGATCATGAACCCGCCCCTGATCCTGACGGAAGAGCGGCTAGTGGCCTCAGGGCAGCGCCACAACTGGCTGGGGGGCCTGGATGTCTCGGCCATCAAAGATGGAGAAAACCACGCCCTGCTGTTTGCCGAGTGGCTGATGGAAACTCAATCCCGCTCTGGCTATCCCCTCTCCTTGGTGTTTGCCGAAGAGTCCTTGCTGGGCACTCGCTCTGGCCTTAGCCTCTACCCCTACATCCGCGAAGGTCGGCGCATCCTGGGGCGAGCTGCCTACGGCCAAGCAGAGTTCCTGATGTTGGAGCAGGATATTCGCGTCGGCACCGCCGGGGGGCGGGACTTCAGACCTACCGTGGTGGGGGTTACCCACTACGCCATCGATATCCACGGCTGTCGCTACCGCAACTGGGAGCCATCTCTGTCGGCCAGCTCCGCGCCAGTCAACGAGTTTTCCGTCCGTCCCATTCTCATTCCCTTGGAAGCCCTGATCCCGCAGAAGGTGGATAACCTGCTCATCGGCGGCAAAGGGATCGCCGTCAGCCACATTGTCAACGCCGCCACCCGCGTGCATTACGGTGAATGGACCATCGGCTCGGCAGCAGGCCTGACCGTGGCTTGGCTGCGCAGTCAAGCTCCCGGCCTGATCCCAGCTCAGATCGTACCGCAAGGCAAAATAGCCGATTTACAGCGCTACCTGATCTCCCATGGGCAAAGACTGCAATGGTGAACCCAGAGGACACCGTCTCAGCGCGAACGACAGATCCCCACCCAATCGACCCAATTTTTCCGATATCGGGGCCCTAGCCCTCAGAGGGAAGTGAATCGGGATCCCTGCCTGCGCGGGCATCTTCGCTACTTTTGCCATAGCGCTGCTGCCGCCACCACACCAACAGGGGACTGGCGATAAAAATGCTGGAATACACCCCCAAAGTAAAGCCAATGAGCAGGGCAATGGCAAACCCCTTCAAGGTAGCTCCCCCGAAAATGGCGATGGCAACCAAGGGCAGCATCGTCGTCAGGGTGGTATTCAAGGAGCGGGCGAAAGTTTGATTTAGAGACAGGTTCACCACCTCAGCGAAGCTGACTTTGCGGCTCACCAGGCGGAGGTTTTCGCGGATGCGGTCGTAAATGACCACGGTGTCGTTGACAGAAAAGCCGATGATGGTCAGCAGCGCCACCACAAACAGGCTATCCACCTCCATACCCACCGTCAGGCCCAAAAGGGCAAATAGCCCTATCGTCAACACTACATCGTGCAGCAGCGCCACAATGGCAAACACCGCGTAATCCCACTGAAAGCGCAGGGCCAGATACACCACAATCAGGCCGAAAGAGATGAGCACGGCCACGATGCCGGAACGCAGGAGCAGACGACCCACCGTCGGGCCCACTGTCTCCACCAGGTTGCGCTCGAAGGGAGCAATCTCCTGCCGCAGGGTGGCTTCCACGGCCAAGCGCTCCGTCTCCGACAAAGGGGGCATGCGGATCAGGGCTTCCTGGCCCGTCTGGGTGTCCAGTTGAATGATGCTGCTCCCCAGGTTGTGTTCCTGCAGCGCCCGTCGCAGCTCCTCGGTGGTGACAGGCCGCTCAAAGCTCAGATCCAGCAAGGTGCCGCCGGAAAAATCCAACCCCAGCCGCAGGGGAGTTCCCAGAGAAGCCAGGGAAAAGGCCATGCTGACCAGCCCCACCAGCAGCACCGCCAAGGACAAGCTGAACCACAGCTTGCTCCGTCCAACAATGTCGAAGCGATAGTCGAGCAACCGAGAGGCGGGATCTACGGGGGATAGCTCTTGAGCCGTCATGATTGGGCCGCCTCCATCCGAACGCCGTAAAACTCAGGTTTGCGCAAGCTGGGGATCCCCATTGCCGCCAAGAGCAGGCTACGGGTGCAGGTGATGGCCGTAAAGAAGCTCACCAGAATGCCAATGCCCAGGGTTACCGCAAACCCTTTCACCAGTCCCATCCCCAGCCAGAAAAGCACGCCACAGACCAAAAGGGTAGTCACATTGCTGTCCAGGATGCTGCTGAAGGCGCGGTTAAACCCTTCCGAAATGGACTTGTAGATGGATTTGCCGGCCCGCAACTCTTCTTTGATGCGCTCGAAGATCAGCACATTGGCATCCACCGCCATGCCGATGCTGAGGATAAAGCCGGCGATCCCCGGCAGAGTCATGGTTACCCCCAGCAGTTGGAAGAGAGCAAAGGTACAGAGGGCGTAGATAAGCAGAGCAATGTCCGCAATCAGCCCTGGCAGGCGATAGTAGGCCACCATAAAGAGGAAAACCAGCACCAGGCCCCCGATCCCGGCATAGAGGCTGCGGCGCACGCTCACTTCCCCCAAAGTGGCCCCGACAGTGCGATTTTCGATCACCTGAATGGGAACCGGCAGCGCCCCTGCCCTGAGCTTGACCGCCAAGTCAGTGGCGGTTTCCACCGTAAAATTGCCCGTGATCACCGCCGTCCCGCCGGTAATGCCGGTGCGGGCAAACTCCGGCCCCACGATCGGGGCACTGATCAACACGTCGTCCAGAAAAATGCCCAATGGACGTTCTGTTCCGGCCAGATCTCGGGTGAGCTGAGTAAATTTTTCTGCCCCCTCCGGCTTGAACTCCAGCAGCACCTCCCAACTCTGGGATCCGCGGCGAGGGGCTTGGGGATAGGCATTGCGCAGCAGATCCCCGGTGAGGCCGACCCGCTCAAACAGAGTATCCGGATCCTCCCCCGCTGTTATCTCTCCCCGCTCGTTGCGGGGCAGCGCGCCGACGGGAACCAAGCCCTTGCGAAACTCCAGTTGGGCTGTATCTCCAAGGAGAGCAATGGCCCGATCCGGATCCGCCACCCCCGGCAACTGCACGAACAGGCGGTCTTGGCCGCTGATCTGCACCAGAGGCTCAGCCACCCCCAGCCCGTTGATCCGCTGCTGGATGACGGCCTCTACCCCCTGCATCACTTCGGGGGTGATTTCAGGCACCTCCTCGGTGGGCACAGCTTGTAGCGTGAGCTGGGTTCCTCCCTTGAGGTCAAGGCCAAGGCGAACCTCCCGGCTGAAGCCCAAGTAAACGAGGGCAACCACCACGGCCAAGATGAAGATCAGCCCTCGCAAAAAGGAGAGCCGACTGAGCCACGACGCTGAGGATCTAGCCATACTGCTGAGAAGGTGAGGAACACGGTCGCACTCGATCTGAGGCTCTTAGGATTTTGGCACTTTCTGAACTTTCTGATCCTATCGCAGACGGGATCCCAGCGGAAAACGGCAGAGCCCGTGGCGCTGCCCCGACAAAATGGCCCCTGGGATCCACCGCAAAGGCAACCCCCAGCTCGATGAAGACGGGTACTGGGCTATCCCTTTGGGCAGAGCGGATGAAGTTCAAAGCCGTTATTGTTGGAAAGATTATTCAAAGACTCCCCCTGGTTTGCGCCAGCCCTGGGTTAGGCTATTGCCATCCCGGGGGAGCAAGAAACACCGCTGCTCTGCCCCAAAGTCCGCGAGTTGAGTTAAGGAAGGTTGAGGTGAAGGGGAGACTGACCTGCCATTTCCCTGTGCTGCTATTGGCCCTGCCTCTGTGGGGATCCCCGACCTGGGCCGGAGAGTATTTCACCGAGGAAGTCACCAGCCCTAGCCTGGAGATCATTCACGGCTGGCGGCAGGAGGTGTACGGCATTGGGGTCACCATCACCAACACCAGCCTCGGCTCCTTTCGCGTGCCCCTGGAAATTGATATGGAGGATCGGGCTAGCTGTGAGCGGGCCGACTTGGTGCTGACGAACAATCGCATCATGCCGATGGGATCCTTCCAAGATTGCATTCTCAACATCTTTCCCTACCTGGATAAGTTCATCAACCAAGAAGTCGCCAGCATCCGAGTCACCCTAAAAGGGCCAGCTCCCCTCCTGGAAATTCCGGTAGAGGAGTCGGATCGACTGATTTTGGCCCAGGTGGCCAACCAATCGCGGGAAGCCTTTGTTTTCTTTCAGCAGGAGTTGGCCCGTGTTTTGGAGCTGCTGAGGCAGTCGGATCCCAAGCAAAGCGAGACGGCCCCACAGCCTGGCACCCCAGTTCCGACCGCCACCCCAGCCGAGTCTGCCGCTAGCCCAGGAGATTTTGTAATCGTGGGATCCATTCGGGAAGAACGAGTGGGGGCCGGTAGCCGCCTGAGCGTGGAGGCGATCAACCGCAGCACCCGCACGGTTCTCAACGCCCGCGCCCGCTTCACCTTCTACCGGGGGGAGGAAGTTGTCGATACGCGAGTGGCAGCGTTTGAGCCCAGCGACGTGCCCCCCGGACAAAGGGCCTCTGCCAGTGTGCTGAAAACCGAGGCCAACTGGGATCGCGTTACGGTGACCTTCCAGTGGCAGTAGGGTTGTCTCAGGGGGCTAAAGCGTTGCCACGAATCAGGCTGCCCAAGGTTTTGACCGTGATCTTGAACTGCACCCAAGGGCTCATGGGCACCACCGTCTTGTAGAGGTAGCTGTCAAAGGTCATCCTCTGCACGTCCCGGTCGGCGCACATCTCCACAAAGGCTTCGCGGGTGGCATTGGAACGGTAGAACACCCGCTGCAGGATGTCCAAGACCTTGTAGGTCAGGCCGTATTGGCGATCCCAGCGCTTAAGATACAGCTTGAGATCCTCTTCGCTGGGGATGCGCGCCCCACCGTTGGAGGTCTCGACGATGGTCTCGGCGCACATGCGGCCTGACTTGGCGGCAAAATAGATCCCTTCGCCGCTGGATTTGGTGACGTATCCCGCCGCATCTCCCACCAAAGCAGCACGGCCCACCACACGGCGCGGACGGGGATGCTCTGGGATCGGATGGGCTTCCACCTTGATCACCTGGCCGCCGCGGATACGCTCGGCAGCACGGGCGCGGATCCCAGCTTGCAACTTTTGGATGTGGGCTTGGTTTGCCCTCATGGTGCCGGTGCCCACGGCTACATGGTTGGACTTGGGAAACACCCAGGCATAAAAGTCTGGAGAAACATCGTCCCCCACATACATTTCTGCCCGCTCTGCGTAGTAGGCCATTTTGTCGTCCGGGAGCCGGATGCGCTCCTGAAAGGCCAGCGCATAGTTGTAGTCGCCAGCACCAATGGCTTCTGCCACCTTGGAGTGGAACCCATCCGCCCCGATCACCACATCCACAGCCAAAGAACGCGGCACCCCTTGCCTCGATCCGTCGGAAAAATCGTTGTAGTGCAGGATGTAGGGATCCCGGCCATTCTGGGGGATTTCCAGATGCATTACCTTGCCGTTGATCAGCTCCGCCCCTTTTTGGTGGGCACGATTGCGCAAGAAGGCATCCAAGATCTCGCGGCGGCACATGCCGATGTACTCGTTTTCTTTTTCGAGGGCGATATCCACCTCATAGTTGGAAGGGGAGATCATCTTCATCTTGCGCACTTTGCGGTCGATGATCCCCTCGGGGAGGTCGAACTCGGAGACCATACAGAGGGGAATGGCGCCCCCGCAGGGCTTGGCGTTGTCCAGCTTCCGCTCAAACAAAAAGGTCTCGATTCCAGCTTGGGCCAGAACTTCGGCAGCAGAGGCTCCGGCTGGGCCGCCCCCCACAACAGCAACTCTCAGACTCAAGGTGCTCTCCTCGATGCAAGTGCAACTGGCTCATCAGACAGCAGGCATCCTACCACAGCTCCTCAGAAGCATTGCGGACCTTGACGAAGTGTTGCAGAGTGGAGGGCTCGCGCTCGCTGTGTTTCTACAAAAGGCCCCGCCGCATTTGATCCCAGAGGTTGAGATAGGACTCGGCTTCGGCTGAGCTCAGGGGGCGCCAGATCTCCGAGCGTTGCCAAGTGGAGATTTGCAAGTCGGCTCTGCGTTGCAGGCGTGGGGCAAGTTGAGCCAAATCCAGCGGCAAAACCGAAGGGATCCCGCTCAGATTGACCAAGCGGGGGGCAAATTCAGGATTCAAGACAAAATCAAGCCAGTCAGCCAACAGGGATCCGGAATCTGTCTGGGTTGATTCTGTGTGGGCATTGTCTTCGTGGGCATGGTCTTCGACGTGGGGTCGCACCCAGACATCCCACCAGATGGCGGATCCGGAGGCCGGGATCACCACTGCCAGCTCAGGGTAGTTGGCTTGGGTGGCGTAGAGATCCTGCGACCAGCCCACGGCCACCCAGCTATCGGCCAAGCGCAAGATGGGCAGGTAGTCGGAAGAGGTGTAAGTTAAAACCTGGCGATGCAGGGATCCCAGCTCTTGCCGTAATTCCACATCCTCAGGGTCGAGGGGATCGTTGTAGGAGCGGCCCATTTTCTTTAGGGTTAGCCCAATCACCTCCCGCGGATGATCCGGCAGAGTCAGTTTGCCGGCCAGCTCAGGCCGCCACAGATCCGCCCAGTCCCGGATGGGCTCCCTCACCCGATCGCGGCGGTAGGCAATGGCCGTTACCCCCCAGCGCCAGGGCACACCCCAAATCTGCCCCTCCCGGAGTGCCGCAGCTTGCCAACGGGGATCCAGATTCTGCCATCGTTCTCCCAGCAGGCTTTCCGGTAGCGGATCCAGCCAACCGGCAGCAATGGCCCGATCCAATCCGTCGGCCCCCAACAAACTCAAAGCCGCCACCGGCAGCCGCCGCCGGAACCATCCCCCCGGATCCCACCAGGCCGGATCAGCCGGCTGGACGCTTTGCCGGAGATAGGCCAACAACTGATCCCGACTATCCAACAGTTGCAGCCGAAAGCGGGCCTGAGTCCTGCGGCGAAACTCGTTGAGCAAACTGGCAGGGATCCCTTGCTTAAGCGCCACGATAAGAGGCAAGTGCGCATCCGGCCCCCCACATCCTGCTGCCACCAGCCCCAGCAGGATCCCCTGCAGCAGCTCACGTCGGCTCAGCCGTATCTCGCCCACGACAGTACCGCTCCACCAGAATGAGAGCCACCAGATCATCGTAAGCCTTGGCGGGCACCCGCATCCCCTTGGGCAACAGCCGCTCCCATCCCTGCGGTGGGTGAAAATCCCAGTAGCGCTGACGGGCCTCTTGGGAGCTGTGCCGCTCATCCACCAGGACAATCTGCTGCGGGGGGAGGATCGATTCCAGTTGAGACTTCCAGGCTTGGGCCGTCGTCTGATTGCCCAGGATCACTTGCTCCGCCTGAAACTGTTGCCGGAGCGTTTGTAGTCTAGACAGCGCTGCCGCGGAAGGGACCACCTCCCGGTGTAAAACCTTCAGCTCCGTTTGCGTAAACACCTGCACCACAGCAATGCCGCATTTGTCGCGCCCTGGGTCGAAACCGATCAGCACTCGTTGGCCCTTCAGTCTTGCCGGGTGGAGTGGATCCGTCATCCCTCAGGACGCCCCGCCTGCTGAGCCCCAGAAGAGCCGGGTTGACCGGAAGCTTCTGCCATCAGAAAACTCACCCGCAATGGCCCCGCTGTGTAGATG
>NZ_JANSHM010000041.1:0-24568 GCF_047461635.1 Synechococcus sp. W55.2
GGTAGTAATCCGTACTGAACATATTATACATTATTTTCAGTATAGTTGAGCTTATTATTGACTAGAGTCATGCTCTTGGGAAGATTTCTCTCTTGAGCAGAAAGGCGGGCTCAGTGCAGAAAGTGACGTATGCCGGTGCAAACCATGGCAATACCGGCAGCGTTGGCAGCAGCAATGGAATCGGCATCGCGGATGCTCCCCCCCGGCTGGATGATGGCGCGGATCCCTGCTTGGGCAGCCATCTCCACGCTGTCGGCAAAGGGGAAGAAGCCATCGCTGGCCAAAACAGCTCCTGCTGCTTGGGATCCCGCCTGCTGGAGAGCGATCTCCGCTGCTCCCACCCGATTCATTTGTCCGGCTCCGACGCCGAGCGTCTGCCTCTGCTTGGCGACGACAATGGCGTTGGATTTCACATGTTTGCAGACTATCCAGGCAAATTCCAGATCCGCCCACTCCTCCGGTGTGGGCTGGCGCTGGGTGACCACTTGCCAAGAAGGGGGGCTGTCGGTTTGCGTCGGTTCCTGGTCGCGACAGCGTTGCAGAGCAACAGGTGAATCGGCGTCTTGCACCAGAAAGCCCCCGGCCAGGGTGCGGATTGTTTGGGCAGGCCCCACACACAAGTCCGGCAAGATCAAGACCCGCAAGTTCTTTTTGACTGACAGTAGCTCAGCCGCTTCTGGAGTGCAATCGGGAGCCACCACACACTCCAAAAAAGGCTCCACCAGCCGTCGGGCGGTCTCTGCGTCCAAGGGTTGGTTGAGGGCGACGATGCCCCCAAAGGCCGAAACTGGATCAGCAGCCAGGGCAGCCTCGAGGGCGGCAGCCGGCGATGGGCGAATGGCCACCCCGCAGGGGTTGTTGTGCTTAACCACCACCGCCACCGCTTGTTCAGGTTGCAAGAACTCCCTCCGAGCAGAGCCAGAAGACACAGAGCCCTTCCCGTCAGTGGGCCGCGTCGCATCAGCATTGCGGAGTAACAAGGTTAACTCTGCCGCCAGGGCACGGGCCGCCTCCAGATCCAGCAGGTTGTTGTAGCTCAGCTCCTTCCCCTGCAACTGCTTAGCCCGGTGCCAGCCGGGGGCAGCCGGATCCGTCACATACCAAGTGGCAGCTTGATGGGGATTTTCCCCGTAGCGCAGGCGTTGCCACAGGATCCCTTGCAGTTGAAACCTGTCTTCAGCGGCAGCTGCGGAGGACTGGGAGGGACCTGCTAGCTCCAGGCGAGCCAGGTAGGTGACGATGGCGCGGTCGTAGGCCAGCACCTGCTCAAAGGCCCGACGAGCACACTGGAAGCGAAACGCCAGCCGCTCTGTTTCCCCATAGGCCCCGGAGAGCAGTTGCAAATACTGGGGGTACTGGCTGGGATCCGTCAGCACCGTAACGTAGGGATAATTTTTGGCTGCCGCCCGCGCCAAAGTGGGCCCGCCGATATCGATCTGCTCAAAAGCTTCCTCCAGAGACACTCCTGCCTGGGCCACTGTCTGTTCAAAAGGGTAGAAGTTGACCACCACCAGTTGGATGGGAGGGATCCCCAGCGCCTCTAGGTCTGCCCGGTCTTCGCTGCATTCCAGGCGGGCCAAAATGCCGCCGTGGATGCGGGGGTGCAGCGTCTTCACCCTTCCCCCCAAGATTTCCGGCGCGCCAGTGTGGGCAGAGACAGGGGTGACCGGGATCCCAGCTTCTGAGAGCGCCTTGGCGGTTCCCCCACTGCTGAGCAGTTGAAAGCCATGCTCTTGCACGAGGGACTGGGCCAGCGGGATCAGTCCGGTTTTGTCGGATACACTCAACAAAGCCAACGGTACAGAATCCTGTTCGCGACAGCGTTGCGCAGTAGCAAGGGGCATTGGAGGCGTTATCCAGTAGAGAAGGGCCCAGAGGAAAAAGCTGGCCGGGATACCCAGCCCAGCGCTCTCACAGCATACCCCGAAAGCTGGACCCTCTTGTCCAGCCACCTGGTTCAGACAAATCTTCAGATCGTTCGCATCAGCAGGACGGATCAGGAATATTCTGCTTCGCCTCGCACCTGATCCTGCCGGACCTGTTCCCGCTCCCGGTTAAGGCGGGCCACCTGGGCTTCCAGATCTTGGATACGGTGCAGCAACTGTTCGATAGCCCGTCCCACTGGGTCAGGCATGAGATGGTGATCCAGGTCAATGCCATGGGCGGGGATGCGGCGCTGATGGGGCGGGATGACCGCACGGCCTGGGATCCCAACCACCGTCATGCCGGGAGCTACATCCTGAATCACGACCGCGTTGGCTCCGATACGAGCTTTTTCCCCAATGCGAACCGGCCCCAGAATCTTTGCCCCCGTGCCGACAATCACCCCATTTTCCAGGGTGGGATGACGTTTGCCCTTGTTCCAAGAGGTACCCCCCAAGGTGACCCCGTGGTAGAGGGTAACATCATCGCCAATTTCTGCCGTCTCACCGATCACCACCCCACAGCCGTGGTCAATGAAAAAGCGCCGCCCAATCTTGGCTGCCGGGTGGATTTCAATCAATGTGAAAGAACGAGCCAAGAAGCTGAGCAGCCGCGCTAGGAAAAACCAGCGCCGTTTCCACAGCCAGTGGGCGATGCGGTGCAAAAACAGAGCATGCACACCGGGATAAGTGAAGATGACCTCCCAGCGATTGCGTGCTGCCGGATCCCGATCGAAGACACAGTCAACATCCTCCCAAAATTGCTGCCAGAACCCCAGTTTTGGCTCCGGCTTGCCAGCAGGGAGAGAATTGCCCTCCCCCGTTTTGGGGCTTTCCACCGCCGACTGCTCGGCCTCCGTCAGCATGAATGGTCTCCGTTTAGGAACCTCCACTCCCCTTTTAGCACTTTTTGCCGGCAGCAAGGAGAGATCTCCAATCGCGCCAAGGGAGCTCCTCGCGCAACTCTCCACTGGGTCGAGCTCAAGCAAATTGCCTTCTGCCCTAGCCTTTACTCAACTGCTGAGCCACCAGTTCTCCAATGGCTTGCGCGGCTCCCGGCCTTCCCCCCAGCCGCTGCAGTTCTGTCTGCATTTGCTGACGGCGCTGGGGATCTTCCAACAGAACTCGCATTTGTGCGGCCACGGCCACCGGGCGCAAGTGGCCCCGCAACTCCGGTACCACCTCTCGCCCTGCCCAGATGTTCGGCCAAGCCAAGTGACCTAGCCAACGCAGAGCAATTCTGTTGACGGCGCGGGCCAGCCAAGTGCCCAAGCCTGGAAGGCGGGTCAACAGGCCAAGAATCCCATCCCAGGCGCGCATTGCCTCCAGCTTGTTGGTAGGGATCACCACAACCATCGGCACCCCCAAATAGGCCAGCTCGGCGGTGTTGGCGCCAATGGTGGTCAGACAGAGATCACAGTTGGCCAGCACAGAATAGGCAGGGAAGCTTGTCCACAATTGCACCGTGCTGCCAAAGGGGGTAACAAACTGGGATCCCAGATTGGTCTGCTCCAGAATGGCTGAGGTGCCATAGATCAAAGCCATATCGGGATTGAGCTTGGGATGGGCATAGGCTGCCAACGACTGGGGGGTTTGTCCTGGGGCCACCGGGATCACAAAGCGGACATTCGGCAGCATCTGTCGCAGCTCATCGGCCACAGCCAACACCAATGGCACCCCCAAGGAGAGCTTGGCTGGCTTGGAGCCTGGGAGCAGCCCCACCTGATAGTGGGTGCGGTTCTCATCGCTCAGACGCTGCCAGCCGCGCGGTAGCAATTCTTCATCGGTGAAGCGGTTCCCCACTCTCTCTGGCGCAGTTCTTACAGGCTCCCCCTCGCCGATGGAGCTGGGAGATGCATCTTGGAGCAGGCCAAAGGCTTGGGTTGGGGAAGAAAAGCCTGCCGTGGGTTTGGAGGCAGCGGCAGGAGATCTGCTGCCAAGCCAGCCGGAAAGGGGCACCCCCGGCAAATAGACAGCGCTGGCTACGCCATCCGCCATCAAATCCCCGACAACGTGCATTTTGTGGGCCCAAGGGTGGCCCAGCAGCCGTCCGCCATCGTAGCGGCGTTTGATTGCCTCGGTTCGCACGGCGAAAGCATGTACCCAAGGCCGCCAACGGGGTTGATGCTCAGCATAGACCACCAGCCGATAGCGCAAGCGGCGAGCAATCCAGACGGCAAAAAACTGATCCCCCCCCAGAAACAGCACCACCCCTCGCTTGGCCCAATTCCAGGCTTCTTCGGTTTGGCCAGTAAGCAAAAAAGCCAGAAAAAAATCGGGATCCTGCACCCGATCCACGTCGACGAACGCTTGCGCTATCTTCATCTCTTGCCCGGAAGCATGGGGGCAGGGGGACAGCACCAGGGAGAGGCGTGCCTGAGGCAGTTGCTGGCGCAATTCCATCACCACCGGACGCACCCAGGTGGTCAGCTCTCCAGGGCCGTTTGAGAGAATAAGAATGTCATAGGGAGGCTCACCGCTGCTCAGTGGGGCCATCGGAGGCTGGGATCCTGCAATTAATCGTCTCATTCTACCGTTTGCCCATGGCCCTGGGCCGATTCCTGCCAGTCCGGAGATTTGTCGGGATCCCTTCCCAAAGAGGCAGCCCCAGCGTCGGCTGAGGGGCAAGGCGTTCTTCAGAGAGGCATCTGGCCATGCGAGAGGCCAGGGGATCCCTCAGGCCAGCAGGGACCCGCCGATCATCCCCGCCAGCAGAATAAATCCTTGCACCACGTTTTGGCCGAAGATGGCCGGGTACAGGGTGGGAGGAGGATTCCTTCGGTGAAGCTGCCAGGTTTGCCGGCCCCAGAGGACAGTGACGATGGCCAAGCTGACAAAATAAACTCCATGCAACCGTAGGCTGAGGCCTACCCCCAACAGCGCGATGGCAGTGCCCAAAAAAAATAGCCCTACCGCCGTCGGCGTCCGCTGCCCGAAAAAACGGGCGCTGGAATGGATCCCGGCCCGCTCATCATCTTCTCGATCCGAAAGGGCATAGACGGTATCAAATCCCAGTGTCCACAACACCGTGGCCAGCCACAGCCAGCCCAGCCCCTCTTCCCACAGGGGTGTGTTGGCATCTTGGCCGCTCACCGCCGTCCAACTGATGAGCACGGCAAATCCCCACGCCAGAGCCAGCACCAACTGCGGCACCGGAAACACCCGCTTGGCCCCCGGATAGAGCAGGATCACCGGCACCGCCGCCACACAGAGGGCAAAGCTAACCGGGTTGAGAAACAGCGCCAGCCCTGCCGCACAGGCCAAACTCACCACCGCCATCAGGATCCCGACGCCAACGGTCAACTCCCGACTGGCCAACGGGCGATGGCGGGTGCGCTCCACCAATGGATCTAAGTCCCGATCCCAAAGATCGTTGATGACACAGCCTGCCCCACTGGCAGCCAGGCTGCCCAAAATGATGATCCCGACCAACGGCCAAGGGGGTGTTCCCCGTCCGGCCAAAAAAGCTCCCCACAGAGCCGGGATCATCAAAATCAATCGCCCTGCCGGCTTATGCCAGCGCAACAGCCGCAGAATGGCTCCGCCAGTGGCCCAGAGTGCAGAAGGGGAAGCAGACATAACCGGTTTCCGGCCAATCGCGACAGCGGGACGGAGTCCTTAAAGCGTGAGTTGCCGTTCGCGGGAGGGGTGCAGAGCACCATGAGGCGTGGGTAGGGGTGGCTCCACATTAGAGATCTTAAATCATCCTGAATTGCAGGTTTTTGGAATCTTTGTGGCCCCATTCGCCGTCTCAAGACCTTGGGCAATCAGTCCACCCCTGTTCTCTTTACATTGGCCGGCCCTGGAAGTTTGATATCCTAGCGGGGGGCTGCTGTTGAAGGTGGCGGCACTTGCCCTTCTTCCCCTGTGAGGCAGTGATTGCTACGTGACCCGCTCTGCTCTGGGGGGTTGAGGCCGCAAATGCGCAGGCGCGACGGAGTTCTGTATGGAAGCAACCCTCTCCATGACTGGTTCACTTCCTCAAGCCAAGGAAGCTGCTCCCCATCTGGAGACCCTGCTGGTGGTGGAGGACGAGGATGCCATTCGGGAAACGGTTGCCCTGGCTTTAGAAGAACAGGGATATCAAGTTTTACAGGCCGCCGATGGTCGGCAAGCCCTTGAGATGGTGCATACGGTTGAGCGGCTGGATTTGATGATCTTGGATTTGATGTTGCCCAGCTTGAACGGTCTGGATCTGTGCAGGCTGCTGCGCAGGGAGGGCAACACGATTCCCATCCTGATGTTGACGGCCAAAAGTAGCGAAACCGACCGGGTGGTGGGCTTGGAACTGGGGGCCGACGATTATCTGACCAAGCCCTTTGGTATGCGGGAGCTGATCGCCCGCTGTCGCTCGGTGTTGCGCCGGCAACAACTGGCCCAAGCCAGCGATGCCACGGTGCTCCGCTACGGGGATCTGTGCATGTTTACCCAGGAGTGCCGCGTGTTGGTGCGGGGCGTCGAGGTGAGTTTTTCCCCCAAGGAATTTCGCCTGTTGGAGCTGTTTATGTCCAATCCCCGCCGCGTTTGGACGCGGGAACAGCTTCTGGAGCGCATCTGGGGATCCGACTTCATGGGCGACAGCAAGACCGTCGATGTGCATATCCGCTGGCTGCGGGAAAAATTGGAGCTGGATCCCAGCAACCCAGAGTATTTGGTGACGGTGCGCGGCTTCGGCTATCGCTTCGGCTAGTCTTTTTGCTGGCCACGCCACCGGCGGGCAAAAGAGAGCGCCTCGGCACGAGTTTGAATCTGCCCCCAAGCCTGCGCCTCCTGGAGGTCTTGCAGCAACTGGCCTACCCAGGGGCCGGGTTTGGCCCCCAAGCTGTGCAGCAGATCGCGGCCATCCAGCAGGGGCACCAGATGGGCCAGGGGATCCTGGGGGTCTTCGTAGCGTTTGAGCCAAGACTCCAGCTTTTGAGGGTCGCCGCCCGTAGCCGCCGCCAACAGCGCCAGGCCACCGAACAGGGATCCCGCCTGTTGATAAAGCCGCCACTGTTGCGCAGGGGTGGGGGAGTCCGTCAGGAGAAGCTGAAGCTGAGGCAGAAGATGGTGTAGCTTTTGGATGGCCCGCATTTCCGCTCGGCTGAAGCGCAGCCGCTCCAGCTCGGTTTCCACCCTTTCTGCCGTTCGCGTCAGCAAGACAGAGTCCTCAGTTCCCGCTGGATCCCACAACAAGGCCGCCAGCACCACTGCCAACAGCCTGCCGCGCCCTTCGCGTGAGGATGTCAAGGGCTGGGCCAGCTCTGCCAGCGTGCGGGGATAGAGCGGTTGCCAGCGCCCGGCCCACTCCCACACCGCCTGAGCTTGAGGGAAGCCCGGACTTTCCGGTTTCAGGTGGGGCAGCCAAGCCTGCAGCAACCCCGCCGCTACCGCCCCCTGTAGGTGAGCCAGCCCAGGGATCCCTGCCTCCAAGAGGGCCACTACCTCTGCCCGCACTCGTTCTGCCGCCACGTTGGCCAAAAGGGGGGCCCGCTCCCAGATCGCCTCTTGCGTAGCCGGATCCAGCACAAACCCCAGTTGAGCTGCCTGTCGATAACCCCGCAACAGCCGCACCGGATCAGCACTGAGGTTGTCGGGGTGTACCATGCGCATCCGGCTCTGGTGAATATCGGCTTGTCCGCCCGTGGGATCCAGCAGTTGCTCCCGTTGCAGATCCAAGGCCAGGGCATTGCAGGTGAAGTCCCGCTGCTCCAGATCCGCCTCAGGGGTGGATCCCACCTGCAGCCCCACGTCCACGGTCAACTTTGCCAACACAATGCGGGCAATCTGCCGTTCGGGATCCAACACCACAAAGCCCGCCCCCAACCGCCGTGCCACTGCCGCTGCCCAGCCCACGGGATCCACAGCGCACATCAGGTCCAAATCCACCGACGCTGAGGACTCCATCCCACCGTCGCGAGCGGGATCCCCAGCAGCACAGCTCCGCAGCCAAGCCAGGTAAGCATCCCGCAGGGATCCCCCTACCCAATAGCTTTCCTGCGGCAGCCACTCTTGGGGGAAAGGCAGCCGTTGGTAAAAATAGGTCAGCAGCCACTTCGTCAGCAAGGCTTCGCTCGGGCTTAGGGTCATTCCCAGTCAAAACTCCATGAAGATGAGACACCTGGGGTGGTAGGAGAACGCTTCTGGGGGTATGAAGTCAGCGTCCTCGTCTGGTCGCGTCAGCGTTGCAGAGCAACAATGAGCAGAGCAACAATGAAATGCCTGGCGTTCTTCCCTACCGCTCCAGCAGCGAGCTGCCCACAGCAGCAGGGACAAAGGCAGGAGCTGCCAAGCCCGGAGTGAGCAGATGAGGCCGCACCAGCGCCGCCAAGCCGGCAATGAACAGAGGGTCGGCATTCAAGGCGGGCACACGGCGAAAATCGGCAATCCCAGCTCGATGGGCCAGCTCCCGATACTCGATGTCGATCTCCTGCAGGGTCTCGATGTGCTCCGACACAAAGCTAATCGGCACCACCAGCAACTGTTTCACGCCTTGGGATCCCAACTCCAGGATGACCCGTTCGGTATAGGGTTGCAGCCACCGCACCGAACCCACCCGGCTTTGATAGGAGAGGGTGTGGTCATTGGGGCGTCCCACCTGCTTCCAGATCAGCCGCACGCAGGCTTCCATTTCCCGTTGGTAGGGATCCCCGGCCTCGGTGACATAGCTTTCGGGAATGCCGTGGGCGCTGAACAGCACATGCACCCCTTCGGGAGCGGCAAACCCATCCAACTGTTCCCGAATCCCTCTGGCCATCGCCTGCACGTACTGAGGCTGATCGTACCAGGAGCAGATCTGGCAGCGCTCGATGCATGCCAGCTCCGGATCTTCAGCCCAGAGCCGATCCAGCAGCTTAAAGCTGGATCCCGTCGTGCTGATGGAATACTGCGGGTAAAGCGGCAGCACCACCAAGCGGGTGATCCCATCCGACTTGATCTGCTGCACCACCGACTCGATCAACGGATGCCAGTAGCGCATGGCAACATACACCGGCACGTCATAGCCCTCAGCCACCAGGTGGGCCTGCAGTTCTCGCGCTTGCTCGGCAGTGATGCGCCGCAAGGGGGATCCCCCCCCAATGGCCGCATAGTTGCGACGGGATTTCTCGGCCCGCAGTGTGGAGATGGCCCAGGCAAAGGCCCGCTGCAAGAAGGGAAATGGCAGGCGGATCAGCTCAGGATCGGCGAACAGATTGTAAAGAAAGGGCTGCACATCAGCCTGGGTCTCTGGCCCCCCCAAGTTCAGCAGGAGCACGCCGCTTTTGGACATAACAAAGCTCATTCGCGTTGGCGGTGCGGAGCACCATGTTCTTCTTTATCCACTGTAGGGGCTCTTATCCCCCAGCGGGAAAGTGACCTTAAGTTTTTTTGCAGTCTTTCTCAGCTTTCCCCTCAGGAGAAACCACCCGCACCCAAACCTACAAGTCCAATCCGGAGACTCCGTCCCGCTGTCGCGAACAAAGTCCAAAAAGGAATCCCCACCCCCAAGGGGATCCCCAGCCTTAAAACTCCACTGTCGTGCAGAGCAGCAGAGCGGTGTTAAAACTCTCGACCTCGGTAAACCCGCTGCAGGGCCGGAGTGACCGGATAGCAATCGACATCGGCCAGGCTCAACTTCAAGCGCAGCGCATTAAGAAGTCTCCAGTAGGGGGGCACAAAAGCCTTTTCAGGGATGGGTTGGGCGGTAGGAGAAGGATCCCCAGAGCGGGCAACCGTCTCCATGGGGCAGCCGCGGTAGCGGAGCGGACGGGATCCGAGGTGAGCTGAGCGCAGATCTCGGCTGGGATCCACCGTCAAGCCGCGAAACTGGATCGCCCCCGGACGAGAGGCTTCCCGATAGCGCAGATAGCCTGCCCACACCTGGGCAATCCACCCCGGCAAAGCTTCGGGCCGAATGTGATAGCGCTCCGGCAACAGACGGTCGTTGAGAAAACCCATCAGCCCAGACCAAACTTGCCAGAGGAAAGCTCCGACAACGCCAGCAGCGGGAGACGATGAAATCTTCATGGTGGAAGCTGAAAAATGTAAAGAACCCAAAAAACCGGTATGCAGCCAGGACTTGCCGTTGATTATACCAGCCCAGATGCATCGGAACGCTCACCCTGAACCTTTTGGCCTCGAGTTTTTCTGCTCACTGGAAAGCAGAAGCCGGCTTGCGGCCAAGCGCGTTGAGCCACCCAAATCCATCGACTACAATAGGCCCAAGGCTTGGGTGTTGCTTTCTCTCTCTGAATCTTTAGCTGGTGGGGATCCTGGAAGCGCACCGACAAGCAAACTTCACTTCAATGACCACTGCACCTAATAGGGATCGACGGATTATGACCTGGCGCGGCGACATCACTCCCATCAATCGGCTGTGGGGATCCCTTCCCTACCTTCTGCCTTTGGTATCGGCTCTGCCCTTGGGCTTTTTGCCCTCTGGGCTGTTTCAATCTTTGCCAGGGCTGATCCCCATTTTTGCGCCTCTGTTTCGTCTGGTGCCCCTGGCCACGGGCTGGCTGGGAATGGGGGTGTTTTTGGCTCTCCTGTTCCTGGTGATCCGCAACACCCGCGTAGCCCATTTTGTTCGCTTCAACACCATCCAGGCGCTCTTGCTCAACATTGCCTTGTTCTTGGTGCAGGTGCTGATGCAGGCGTTTGGCATACTCTTCGGCAACCTTGGCCTGGCAGCGATGGTCAGCATTTTGGCCACCACGGCTCTCTTGGGGGTGATTGCCATCACCGTCTACGCCTGGGTGCAAAACATTCGCGGCCACTACGCCGAGGTGCCGGTGCTCTCTGATGCCGCCTATGCCTGGATTCGCTACTAGTTGTCAAGTCCCTGCGGGTCTGGTTGCCGATTTGCCGACCTCATCGGAGCTTAAGCCAACTCTTCAGCTCTCAAGGATTGTGGGAGGCCGGGGTGCCATCGGATTCGAGTTCTAGTCGCGCCAGCAGGACAGAGTCCTTTGTTGGGCAAGCCCTCACCCACCTGGACGCCTCTGGCCGAGCACAAATGGTGGAAGTGGGACACAAGCCCATGGTTGCCCGCTTGGCCACTGCCCAAGGACAAGTACGCATGTCAGAAACGACTTTGCAGGCTATTCTGGCTGGTCAAGGGCCCAAAGGGAATGTGGTGGAAACGGCCCGCCTGGCTGGGATCATGGCTGCCAAGCGCACCGCTGATCTGATCCCGCTGTGTCATCCTCTCCCCTTGAGCAGCGTCACCGTGGATCTGAATCCGGATCCCCATCTGCCCGGCTTTCTGATCACCGCTACAGTGAAAACCAACGCCCAAACAGGGGTGGAGATGGAGGCTTTGACAGCAGTTTCGGTGGCTGCCCTCACCCTGTACGACATGGCCAAGGCCTTGGAGAAGACGATGGTGATCGAAAACATCCGGCTGTTGCGCAAGTATGGGGGGAAGTCTGGGCCTTTCGAGGTAGAGGATGGGGACAACGCCGAGAAATGCTGAAAGCTTTGCAACAACCAGAGAGGGGTGTTGGGCTAGGGTTGTTGGTGGGCATTGGGGTGCTGCTCTGGCCCATGCTGCGCCAGGGCTATCCCATGACTCACTCCACTCACTTCAACCTCAGTTGGGCCTTTCAGTATCAGCGACAGTTTTTCAGCGGGCAGTTCTACCCCCGCTGGCTGGAGTATTCCAACTTCGGCTACGGCAATCCCACCTTTGCTTTTTATCCCCCTCTGTGCATGGTGGCCCCTTTGCCGTTTCGCCTGCTGGAGCTGGATATGCCCGGATCCCTGGTGGCCAGCATGGGCTTGGCGATGGCAGTCTTTGGCGCAGGGCTGTATGCCCTTCTCCGGCAACTCATCCCCTGGGCTTGGGCTCTGGTTTTGGCTCTGGCGGGTATGGCCGGCCCCTATTGGCTGGTGGATATTTACCAACGGGGGGCAATGGGGGAAGTGTGGGCCATTGCTGTCTCTCCCTGGATTTTCTGGGCCTCAGTCCAGGTGATCTGCCGGCCCCAGTCCCTTTGGCCGATTGTGGCCTTAGCCATTAGCTACGGCCTGTTGGCCCTATCTCACTTGCCCACTTTGCTGGTCTTTACGCTAACTTGGCTGCCCCTGCCGTGGGTGCTGGGCCGCTGGGATCCCCTCTGGCCCAGGGTGGGGCGCTGCTACTTGGGGTTTGGGCTGGGGCTGGGGTGGGCGGCGTTTTATCTGCTGCCAGCCTTTTGGGATCAGCGCTTTGTCCAGGTGGACTTCGTCAATTTCGTCGAAGAGTACATGCCCCAACATCGTTTGATGGTGAGTGGGCTGACCCGGCTCCAGCCGCAACTGACGCAGCACTGGTTTGAAAGCGGCCTGGTAGGGTACTGGCTCTGGATGGTAGCCGTTGTCTTGGGTGCTGGGATCCTGGTTTTCTGGGAATGGCTGGCCCGCAGGACAAGGGGGATGACCCCGATCCATTCCGTTCGCGCTGACGAGACGGAGTCCTTTGATGCCTTGGGATCCCATGCTCCCCTGGCCAAAGCGATCCTGCTCTACAGCTTGGGGGCCAGCTTGGTGGCCTTGCTGATGATGACGGATCTGCTGGGTTGGCTCTACGAGTGGATTTTGCCCCTGCGGCGCATTCAGTTTTCTTGGCGCTGGATGGCGGTGACGGCGGTAACCGTGCCCTGGCTGTTGGGATCCCTGGCCGCCTGGGGGTGGGGACAAAAGGGCTTGAGGATCCTCTTGATTGTGGGGATAGGTCTGGCCATGGGGATACAAAGCTGGCAGGGCTGGCAGGTCTTGTCCAGAGCCAGGTTTGACCCCCAGACCATCCAAACTTTTCAAGAGCTGTCTGCAGCCAAGCCATTTCCCAATGAGCCCCAGCAGCGACCGGGCATCGCTTTTCTTCACTGGCACTGGATCTTTCCCGATGGGCTGGCGCTGGTGGATGTGCTGGAGTACCGGCCTCGCCAGGCAACGCTGCCCATGCCGCCCCCAGAGGTGGATCCGCTGCTGCGGTGGCAAGGCGACATGGTGAACTTTGGACGAGAACAAAGCGATCTGGAGCCACTGTTGGAAGTGGAGCAGTGGCGCTATGGCTACCGTCGTTTTCGGGCCGTTAACCCCACTGCTCAGGATCGATGGGTAGTCCTGCGCACGTTTTACTACCCCGCTTGGCGGGTACAGGTGGATGGTCGCCTCACGTCTGCTGAGCACAGCGGAGTGGGGCTGTTGCAGGTGCGGATCCCACCGGGGGATCATCGCGTGCAGGTGCGCTATCTGGGTACTGCAGCCGAGTGGATGGGGTGGATCTTGACCGGCCTGACGGGGGTGCTGCTGGTGAAGCTGCGGCGGCTGCTTCGTTTGTTGAATTTGAACGGAGCACAGAGACAAGACACTCCAGAGGAGGCAACAGCATGCTGAGTCGCGTGGCCGATTCCATCTACTGGCTCAACCGCTACGTGGAGCGCGCCGAGAACATCGCCCGCTTTATCGATGTCAACCTAAACCTGATTCTCGACTCGCCCAGCGGCACCGCTCAGCAGTGGGATCCCATTGTCTACACCACTGGGGATCAGGAGCTGTTTTACCAGCGTTATGGCCAGGCGACCCAAGAAACGGTCATCCAGTTCCTGGCTTTTGATAGGGATTACCCCAACTCCATCCTTTCCTGTTTGCGGCTGGCGCGGGAAAATGCCCGCTCTGTGCGGGAGGTCATTTCTTCAGAAATGTGGGAGCGGGTCAACCGCTTTTATTTGATGGTCAAAGAAGCGGCTCAGCAAGGCCCCCACCTGAGTCAGCTCCATGATTTTTTCACGGAAGTGAAGCTGGCCAGTCACCTATTCGCCGGGGTGATGGATGCCACCATGACCCACGGGGAAGGTTGGCACTTTGGCCAGATTGGCCGTCTTTTGGAGCGGGCGGACAAAACGGCGCGCATTTTGGACGTTAAGTATTTTATTTTGCTGCCCTCTCTGCAGTATGTGGGTACGGCTTTGGATGAGTTGCAGTGGATTGCTTTGCTGAAGTCGGCCAGTGCTTATGAAATGTACCGGAAATACAGCCGCCAGCACCGCATCAATCCCAGAGAGGTGGCCTCTTTCCTGATTTTGGATCGGCAATTTCCCCGCTCCATTCAGTTTTGTCTTATTCACGCAGATCGATCCCTGCACCAGATCACCGGCACCCCAGCCGATACCTGGCGGGATCCCAGCGAGCGAGCTTTGGGCCGCCTGCGTTCTGAGCTGGACTACCTAACCATCGACGACATTATGGAGCAGGGCTTACATGAGTTTCTCGACAAATTGCAGCTACAAATGAACCACGTTGGCGATTGCATCTACGAAACTTTCTTTGCCACTCGCCCCTTGCAACCGTCTGAATCCCCTCTACTCTCTCAACGTCAAGCCCAACTGACATGAACGGCCTCGACTCTAAATGCAACGAGAAAAACAGGACACCTGGCCAATTGGGCTGGATCGGCAGCCGACGGGAGTAGATGAGGCAGCCTTTATTGCCGCCAATGCCACACTGATCGGCGATGTCCAACTTGCGGAAGCGGTGAGCATTTGGTACGGGGCTATCCTGCGGGGGGATCTCTCGCCCATTGTGATTGGCCGCCGCAGCAATATCCAAGATGGAGCCATTCTGCACGGGGATCCCGGACAGCCGACCCTGGTTGGCGAGGAAGTGACCGTAGGCCATCGAGCGGTCATCCACAGTGCCCACATCGAGGGGGGATGTCTGATCGGGATTGGGGCCGTTCTCTTGAGCGGGGTCACCATCGGGGCGGGCAGCATGGTGGGAGCTGGAGCAGTGGTCACCCGGTCTGTGCCACCCCACTCTTTGGCGGCGGGGATCCCGGCCAAGGTTATCCGCACCCTCACCGAGGAAGAGGTTGAGCAACTGCGCCTTCACGCTCAGCACTACGTGGATCTGGCGCTTCAACATGCCAGCCGCTTTGGCCGGTGGAGCAGAGGTTCGGGCGAGCGACTTTGAGCCTATTTTGCCAGCCGTCTCTCAACAGCCGGGATCCACACAGAGCACCCAGGTATCTTTGCTGCCGCCCCCCTGGGAGGAGTTCACCACCAGGGATCCCTTCTTGAGGGCGACGCGGGTCAGCCCCCCTGGGTGAACATAAATGTCCTTGCCATAGAGGATGTAGGGCCGCAAGTCCACATGACAGGGTTCTAGACGGGGGCCTTCTCCCCGATCCACCAAGGTGGGCACGCGAGAAAGGCACAGGGTGGGTTGGGCGATGTAGTTGCGCGGCTGGGCGCGGATTTTCTCGGCAAAAGCAGCCCGCTCTTCCGGTGTGGCCTGGGATCCCATCAACATGCCGTAGCCACCCGACTCGTTGGCTGCCTTCACCACCAGCTTGTCGAGGTTCTCCAGCACATACGCCTGATCCTTGGGATCCCAGCAGAGGTAGGTGGGCACGTTGGGCAAAATGGCCTCTTCTCCCAGGTAGTAGCGGATCATCTGCGGCACATAGGCGTAGATCACCTTGTCGTCCGCCACCCCTGTTCCCAAAGCGTTGGCAATCGCCAGCCGCCCCGACCGGTAGACCTCAAACAGGCCCGGAACCCCCAGTAGAGAATCGGGGCGAAAAGCAAGGGGATCGATGAAGTCATCGTCGATGCGGCGGTAGATCACATCCACCCGCTGCAGCCCTTTGGTGGTGCGCATTTGCAAATAGCCATCGGCCACCACCAGATCCCGCCCTTCCACCAGCTCCACCCCCATCTGCTGGGCGAGGAAAGAATGCTCGAAGTAGGCGGAGTTGTAGATGCCGGGGGTGAGCACCACCACCGTTGGGTTGGCTAGGTGCGGCACCAGGTTAAGCAGAGTATCCAACAAATGGCTAGGGTAGTCGTCCACCGGGCGGATCCCCATGGTGTTGAACAGGGAGGGAAAGGTGCTTTTCATCACCCGCCGATTTTCCAGCACATAAGAGATTCCCGACGGACAGCGCAGGTTATCTTCCAACACGTACCAAGTCCCGTCCCGATCCCGCACCAGGTCGGTGCCGGTGACGTGGCACCAAATTCTCCCCGGCGGGTTGAGCCCCACACAGGGCCGCAGAAATCCCTTGGCCGTTTCGATCAGCTCGGCAGGGATCACCCCATCCTTAAGGATCTTCTGGTCGTGATAGACATCGTCGATGAACAGGTTGAGGGCGTGGATGCGCTGCTTGAGACCCTTCTCCAGCCGCTGCCACTCGGAAGCTGAGACGATACGGGGAATAATGTCAAAGGGGAAAATTCGCTCTGTGCCCTGGCTATCGCCATAGACGTTGAAGGTCACCCCCATCTGAAAGAGGGCCGCCTGTGCTGCCGCTTGCCGCTGCTGCAGTTCCCCTTCTTCCAGAGAATGAATGCGCTCAATCAACGGGATCGCCTCAGGACGGGGCTGGTTACGCCCCAAAAACAGCTCGTCGTAAAACCCCTCGCCCGGGTCGTAGGCATCAAAACGCACGTCTGGGATCCCTGGAACGCTATCATCTTCTTCTACTTCTTCTACTGTTGGCGGCTCTGGATCTGCATAGTGTGCTTTCAGCTACTTTTAGCCTGGTAAAAAGAAAGGACTCCGTCCCGCTGACGCGAAAGGACTCCGTCCCGCGAACAGTGGGTTGGCCAAACCAGGGGGGGAGCTCTAGGGATCCGCCACCTCAAAGGCCCATAGCCCCCGCTCGGCAGGGATCCGATGCAACTGCCCCTTGGGAAAGCGCCGTTGCAGCTCTGCCCCCTGCTGATCCCATACTGCCTCATTCGTGAACAGGGTAAACGGCGGTTCTAGGTCTTGGCCGGGCAACGTCTCTGGGGAAAAAACCTTCACCTCCTGCTCCGGCCCAGCAAAAAATTGAATCCAACTTTGCCAGTAGATAGGCTCTCCCCAGCTGAAATAGGGGTAGGCAGTGCTAGCCGCCAGATAGAAGCGGTAGTCGGGATCCATTTGGCGAGCTGCCACATAGCGCCCGGTGGCCCCCACATCGTTGCCCTGCGTCCAGCCTTTGTGGACAAAGTCTCCAAAAATGGCCAGGTTCCACCCCCCAATCAGCAGGATTGCCCCCGCCATCGCCGCCGCCGGCAGCCAACTCCCGGCCCGGGATCCCCAGCGTTCCAGGAGACCTGCCAGCACTTGGATCCCTTCCAAGGTTAGATAGGCTACAAAGGGCAGGATCACCAGCAGGCGGGTGTAGTTGGGGGCTTTGGTGATGGCCAAGCTAAACAGCAGGTAGAGAAATAGGAAGCTGCCGATACAGAGCCAGTCGTGGGGCTGGCTGCGCTTCTTGAAAAGGCGGTAGAGGCCGGATCCCAGCCCCAGCCAGATCAAAGCCCCCGTCAAGGGATCCACAAAAGCGTGGCCATAGTTGGGATAGATGTAGCCTCGGTCGTGTTGGCTGCGGTCGTTGAACATGCTGAGGCCGTTGAAGATGTTGCGCCAGACCGCCTCCTCTGGCGTAGCCGCATTCACCCACATCTGTTGTAACGCCCGCCCTTCCGGGAAAAAGAGAAATTGTTGGCGAGAGTACTCGGCGCTCACCGCGGGTGCTGTGACCGTAGCCACCAGAATGGGCCCAGCCACCAGAAAAAAACCCAACGCCGCCGGCACCGTCAGCTTAGCCAGGACCCAGAGGGGATTAGCTTGCTTGTTTTCTCCTCGGAGATCCTCCCGGCCCAGGAGCAGGTACAGAACTCCAAACAGCAACCCCAGCAGGATCACCACCCGCCCCGGCAAATAGCCGTAGAGGGAGAAAGCCGCCGCTCCTCCCCCCAGATAGAGCAACAGGGGATTTTTTTCCCGCACGCCCTTGAGGAGCAAGGCCAGGGCCGCACACTCCACCAGCACAATCAGGTTTTCCCGCATGGCCATGCGGCTGATGCCCAGCAAGGCGTGGTTGGATCCCAAGAGGGCCGCCCCCGCCAAAGCCAGCCGGGATCCCCAAAATGCCCGAAAAAACCCGTAGGCCACCAGAATGGTGACGACCCCGAAGGCGGCATGTACCGTGCGCACATTGAGCAGCGTGACTCCCCCCATCAGCCGCGTCAGGCCGCCGAAGAGGCTGAACATGAAGCGGGGGAAATAGAAATACTCCGGCATCAGCCCAAAGATATCGGGATAGCGCACCCCTGAGGCGCGACGGGCCATGGAGGTGATCACAATCTCGTCAGTATTGATCTGAAAAGGGATGTTGGGCAGGTCGTAGAGGTAAATCGGAGCAAAGACCAGCGCCAGCAGAGCCAGGTGCAGCAGCTCCTGTCGCCAGCGCAGCCGCGTCGGATCCCAAGGGGGTTGAGCCGGGGAAAACTGCGCCCAATACAACCCCACCAGCAGGATGCTCAGCAGCCAGAGGCCAATCTGCAGCACGTGGTAGCCAAACACCCCGTACCAGAGGATCAGGGCTACCCCCAAGCCCAAGCCGGATCCCAGCAGGGGCAGATGCCGGGAGGTCATCACCCTATCCCAAACCGCCATAGAACCGATACGACTGGAATCAGGAACGAATCGATCCCTCTCAGCCTACCAGGCGCAAGATGCTCGACAAAACCAGAACTCAGTCAGCGCCCTCCCCCCTAGTCTTTCTCCCAAGGGGCGAGGGGAGATCAGAAAAGGTTGGAATCAAAACTTTGCCCCACCTGTTCTAGGGATCGCCAACAGGGATTCACAAAATCAATAACCCCGCATTGGCTCCGCCTCTGGCTCCAATTCCGGATCTATGAAGTTGGACGGATCGTAGAGGAAGCGGTTGACCTCGTCCTCAATGCGATAGATCTCGAAGGGCTCCAATTGTTTGCCAGTTCGCAAGGCCAGCAGGTAGCCATCCACCAGCAGACGTAGCTCATCGGTGCGCCGGTAGCCCCGCTGCCAGGTATCCACCAGAGCATCGGTCAAAGCCTGATAGTGCCGGATCAACTTTGGGTCTTGCAACATGGTGTTCCCTTGCCCTGCCTGTTTCTATCCTAACGTTTGGTGTCTCCTTGTAAGCGGGGATTGCGAACGGGATCCCGAAGCTTGGTCTCTTCTTGGCTTCAAGCCATGGGCAGGTGCAGCCGCGAAGGCGTCTCGCCACCGCTGCGGAGAGTGATGGTGAGAATGCGGGCCTCAATCAGCCGCTCTTCCCGCATTCCCGTGCCTGTGTTGACAGGATAGGCCGGAAAACAAGCCGCGCTAAGGCTGAGGCGCAGAGCATGACCGCAAGGAATGCGAATACAGGTGGGCTGACAGGGAATCAGAATGGGGGTACTGGGCTGGGGATCCCGTAGGCGACAATAGCCTTGGGAAAAGTTATACACCTGCCCATCGGGCCTTACCACCGAGAGCACAGCGCAAAGATCGAAACTGGGGCTGTCGGCCTCCGCGTACACCTCCACAGCAATGTCCCCGGCCAGAACCAGCTCGGCTTGCAGCGGCGGAGTGGTATAGGTCAGGACATCGGTGCGGCAGTCGAGGGCGGAGCGCTCTTGCGGCCCGGCAGGCTGAACTAGGTGGCCCCCCAAGGCCGGCACCGGTCGCCAGGGATCGTGAACAAAGGTATCCGATTGTTGCGTCGGCGAGGGTTCAGGGCGAAGGGATCCCTCTGCTTCTGAAAGGGCAGCCAAGCCGGTGCTGTGTAGGTAAAAAGCTTTTGGCTCAGGGGTAGGCCAAGCATCAAAGCCGCGCCAGCGGTTGGATCCCATCTCGAACAGGCGTACCGGCGGCTCCTGGAGGATCCCTGTATCTTTGCCTTTGAGGAACTGGTCAAACCAGCGCACCTGCAGCCGATCGATGGGGCTGACAGCCTCTGGGCCAAAGTCCAACGCCCCCACTTTGCGCCCCCAAGGGAGATGGATCCAAGGGCCGATGATCAGGTATTGAGGGTTCTGGCTGCGGGCGCTCATTTCCTTGTAGAGGCGCAGGCTGCCACTCAGGTAGCTGTCAAACCAGCCGGCAATGTGTAGCATCGGCAGATCCACCACCTCTAGACGGGGAGAGAGCTTGCGCCAGTATTCATCCGGCTCGCTGTGCTCCAGCCAGTCGAAGTAATAGGACTGGGGGGCATACTGCTGCAACACCCCCGGCTTGAGGGGGATAGGGTCGTAGAGGGGGAGATTGCGGGCAGCTTTCAAAAGCGCCTGGTAGGCATTGGCATCCCCCCTGAGACGCGCCCCTTCGGTCTCCAGTTGCAAGGCCCAACTGAGGTTGTTGTAGAAGGCAAAGGCCCCCCCTGGGTAAGCGGCATCGGCATAGAGATCGTAAGGCAGCATCGCCGGGCAGATGGCCTTCAAGGCGCTGGGACGGGTAGAAGCCGCATACAGCTGGGTCATGCCCTGATAAGAGAAGCCGTACATGCCCACTACGCCGTTGCTCCCCGGCAAGGCAGCCGCCCAATTGACGGCGTCAAACCCGTCTTCCACCTCATGGCGGAAAGGGTAGAAGGATCCCTTGGAAGTTCCCCGTCCGCGCACATCCTGGATGACCACAATGTACCCCTGGGCCGCATACCACCTGGGATGGGCATACACCACCGTCGAGGCAATGGCCCGCCCATAGGGCTGCCGCATCAGCAAAACCGGGTAGCTCCCCTCCCCTTGCGGGCGATAGACATCCGCGTCCAGTTGGATCCCGTCGCGGGTGAACATGGAAACAGTTTCGCGGGGGCGAACGGGCAACATGGCCTGGGTTGGGCTAGCGGATCTTGCCAAAGGGATACCAACCAAGGACAACCTAAGGGATCCCTGGGTGGATTCTTCCTAAGATAAAACAGAAGCCCTTATGAGAGGGAGAAACTCCCACCAGAGTTTGAGCCCCTTCCCTGGTATTGCCCTTGATCTCCGGCCTGCTGGCGCAAACGCAGCCCCCTCCAGACCCCTCTTTTATGGCTTTTATGGATTTATGGAAACAGAGACCCTGGGAAAAGATTTGTCGGAGTACCCCTGACTTCCAACCTCTACAGCTCCCAGAGCCATTGAGGCCTAAGCCTCAGCAAATGCCCTTCTCCAGCCCCCCGACAGCACCTGCAAATCCTCCTCATCCAAGTCCGCAGGAGTGCCGGAGCGGATGAGCTCGGCAAAATCTTCGTTGGGCACCATGAAGCAGAGGGCGTAGAGGCGGCCTGGGCCGGTATTGTGGATTTCATGTACACCGGTCGGCGGTACCAGAATGCTATCTCCAGTTTTGATGGGAGCCGCTTTTCCATCGCAAATGGCCAGGCCTTCCCCCTTGAGAACAAAAAACATTTCCACAGCCATTTGATGGCGATTTGGAGGGGTTTTGCCTCCCTCATCGAAGATCTCCACACAAAAGGTTAGAGAAATCTGAGCATGAGAAGGATCGAACACGATGGCCAGGCGATTGGTATCGTGGGGGCTGATGCGAAAAGCCTGATAATCGGCAGGGGTTTTAACAATTGGAATCACGCAGCGGGAAAGCGTTTGCATCCGGATCCTCCGCTCAAGAGATGAGGGGTGAATAGTGGGCAAGTGCTAACAGGGGAGAGCCGCGAGCAAATCTGAGGAGGAGGCGACAAAGCCAAAGCACTGCTTGACGTTGTAGAGGGTAGCTAGCAAACAGTATTCAGGAGAGGTGGTGGCGGCGCAGTCTTCCAGCAAAATGCAGTCGTAGCCGAGGAAATTGGCATCTTGCAGCGTGGTCATGACGCACTGGTCGATGTTCACGCCGGCAAAAAAGAGGGTGGTGCGCCCCAGGTTTCTGAGAATGCTATCGAGAGGGGTATCCCAAAAGCCGCTCATGCGGAACTTATCCACCCAGATATCCTCGGGCTTGACCTCCAGTTCCTCCACCACAGCAGCGCCCCAACTGCCCCGCGTGAGGACCAAAGACCCGTTCTTAGGCAAGGGATCCCCCAGCCCTACTCCCTCTCCGGTGGGGTTGTACACATGTCGCAAGCCGGCGCTGATGTTGAGCAAGTCAGGGCGATTGCCCCAGTTCACCCACACAATCGGCACTTGAGCTTGTCGCAGGCGGGGCAGCAGGGCTTTTAGAGGGCCGATGGGAGCCCGTGCAGGTGTAACATCGACGCCAATGCTGGCCAGCCAACCGTCGGGATGACAAAAGTCGTTTTGCATGTCGATCACCAACAACGCCGCCTTGGCCAGATCCAAGCGCAGGGTTTTGCTGGAGGTGGGTAGCAGGATGGGCCGGGGATCCAAGGGCGGACGGGTGAGGTCGGCCATTTCGGCATTCACAGCCCAGGCATTGGGAGGGATCCCAAGGGTCTTCAAGGGGCGATTGGGAGTGCTCATGGATTCTCCGCTCGCGTCGCGCAGCAGTGGGATCAGGTTGGGCAGTTGAGTGATGACCCACAACTACGCTCGACCTTAATGCACAGCTGACCTGACTTTGGAATCATAGGCTACACTTTCTCACCTTATTAACGCATGGGATCCCCCAGGGTCAGTCGATAGGGGCTGAGATGGAGATCAGGAGAAGAAAAACCGAGGAGATTTCCGAAAAGCTGCCCAGGGATCCCTCCCTGCACGCTATGCTGTAGAAACTTGAAATGATTATGTAGAAGCATGAGCATCCTGCGGCAATATATCTTTCCCGCTCTCATCCTGCTGGTGTTTCTGTTTACCCTGGTGGTGGTGAGCATCCGCTCGTTTCTGCCGGAGGATATGGCCCAGCCTGCCCCTCTAGAAGAAGCGACGCCTGTGGCCCTTTCTGCAAATGCCTGAGGATGGCTGAACAAGGGATCCCTTTGCCCGCCGGTTACCGTTGGCGCATTGGTTCAGCCTGGGATCGGCCCTGGGTGAGACGAGGATTGCAGGCCACGTTGCAGGAATCTTTTCCAGAACAAAGCAACTGGGATCACCTAGAAGAGACGCTGGATCGCCTCTTCGACCCACCCCGCACCCCCTGCTGGTGGATCTTGAAAGAAGAAACTGCAGAGCCGGTGGGCTGTGTTTGGGCCGGCATCTCCACAGATCAAGCCACCCATCGGCGGGTGGCCTACGTCTTTTTGCTCTGGGTGGATCCCGCCCATCGCCGGCAGGGCCTGGGCAGAGCTTTGATGCAACAGGTGGAACGCTGGGGATCCCAGCAGCAGCTGGCGGCCATCACCCTGCAGGTTTATTGCCATAACCAGGCTGCCCTCAATTTCTACAAGCGGGCCCATTTCTCCGTGCAAGGCTACTGGCTGTACAAACCCCTCGGCGCCGCTGGCGTGGCAGAACCAAAAGGTTATGAAGTTTTGTAAATAAGCTGGGATCCGCTCTCAGTTGCTCTTTTGATGAAAGCGGTGGCAAAGACTGGAGGGAAAGCCCATGTCCAGACCTGTCAAACTCAGTGAAGCTGAGGTCCAAGCCAAGCTGGAAAATCTGCCGGGCTGGTCTTTGCAGGATGGGAAGCTGCATCGTCAATTTCAGTTTCGCTCCTTTGTCGAAGCCTTTGGCTGGATGAGCAGTGTGGCCTTGGTGGCCGAGAGCATGGGGCACCATCCCGAATGGACCAATGTCTACAACCGCGTGCGGGTGGATCTCACCACCCACGATGCCGGGGGCATTACAGAACTGGACTTTACCCTGGCGCAACGCATGAACGAGCTGGCCAGCTAGACGCTTCAGTACCCAACTTTGGGGATCCCTCAAAGCCGGCTTGGCAGAGGATCCCCATTTTGTCGCTGCCTCAAAGTTGTGTTGGATTGTGTCGGGAGCTGTGTCGGTCTGATAGACTAAGCCTAAGGTTAAGAAATGATAATTTTATGAACGTGCTGGTTGTGGGGGCGACGGGAACGCTGGGCCGTCAAGTGGTACGCCGAGCCATCGAAGAGGGACACCAAGTTACCTGTCTGGTGCGAAATCCGGCAAAGGCTGCTTTCTTAAGTGAATGGGGCGCTCACCTGAAGGTGGGAAACCTGCTTCAGCCCAGCACCCTCAACTCCGCCATGGAAGGCATCGAGGCGGTGATCGACTGTGCCACGGTGCGGGTGACCGACACCCTCAGCGCCCGTCAGGTGGACTGGGATGGCAAAGTTGCCCTGATCAATGCAGCCCGAGCTGCCCAGGTAGGGCATTTTATCTTTTTCTCCATCATGGGCGCCCACCACGAGTATCCCAATGTGCCCCTGATGAATTTCAAGCATCACATTGAGAAGTATTTGGTTGGATCCCAGATGCCCTACACCATTTTCCGGCCAGCGGGCTTTATGCAGGGGTTGATTGGCCAGTACGCCATCCCCATCTTGGAAGAACAAATCGTCTGGGTAACCGGCGAGGGCATGCCAACGGCCTACCTAGACACCCTAGATGCAGCCCGGTTTGCGGTGCGAGCTCTCACTGTAGAAGCTGCCAAGCAGCAAATCTTTCCCTTGGTGGGGCCCAAGGCTTGGACGGCTCGAGAAGTCATTGCCTTGTGCGAGCAGCTCTCCGGCAAAAAGGCCAAAGTCAGCACCATGCCGCTGGGACTGCTGAGAGGGGCGCGCAAGGTGGCGCAGTTTTTTCAGTGGAGCTGGAACATTGCCGACCGGCTGGCGTTTGTGGAGGTGATCGCGGCCAAAGAACCCATGCACGCCGATATGACGCCTGTATGCGAAACCCTGGGGATTGAACTGACCTCTCTGACCTCGCTTGAGGATTACCTGGCGGAGTATTTCCAGAAGATGTTGAAACGGCTTCGCGAGCTAAAGGTCAAGCAACCCAAAGTCAAAACGCCCTTCTAGGTTGTGTTGATCTTTCATTTGAGCCAAAAGAGAGCACTGACGAGATAGAGAAAACTCAAGAAGTTCCTGGCCA